>JAMDDG010000099.1 GCA_023488865.1 Bacteroidota bacterium
CCGCCTCACTGCGAATGATTATCTTTGCATCAAAGCAAAAGAATGACACTTTCCGACGAAAAAAAGATTATTATCGCTGTAGATGGTTACTCCTCCTGCGGGAAAAGCACCGTAGCCAAAGAGATTGCCAGGCAGTTGAATTATGTTTTTATAGATTCCGGCGCCATGTACCGGGCAGTCACACTGTTCTGTCTGCGCAACGGATTGATCGTGGATGGCGCGGTGAATTTACCTGCCCTACAGGATAAATTAAGTTCCATCTCTGTATCTTTCATCTACAATCCGGCTACGTCGCACAACGATGTCTGTCTGAACGGGGGGAATGTAGAACAGGAGATACGGCAATTAGCCGTTGCGCAGCATGTGAGCCAGGTTGCAGCTATCGCCGGAGTCCGTCAATTGCTGGTGGCCCAGCAACAGGAGATGGGGCGTTCCAAGGGGATCGTCATGGATGGCCGCGACATCGGCACCGTCGTCTTTCCTGAGGCAGAGCTCAAAATTTTCATGACCGCCGATACGCGGATACGCGCCCTGCGCCGGTATGACGAGATGATTGCCAAAAATGAACCGGTAAATTTCGAAGAAATATTGAAAAATATCACCGAACGCGACCGCTACGACGAGACCCGAGCAGAAAGCCCGCTGCGCAGGGCGAAAGATGCCATCGTATTGGACAACAGCATCATGACCCGGGAAGAGCAGTTTAAGTGGGTATTGGAGAAAGTGGAAGAGAGGATTAAAAAGTTATGAAAGATGAAGATCGAAGTTGACAAAGGTTCCGGTTTTTGTTTCGGCGTTGTGGAGGCGATCCGTCGTGCAGAGGAGCGGCTCGAAAACGACCAAAAATTGTATTGTCTGGGCGACATCGTACACAACAATTCTGAGGTGGAGCGTCTTCGCAAAAAAGGGTTGACGACCATTTCCCACGAACAGTTCTTCACCATGAGCAATACGACCGTCCTGTTGCGTGCCCATGGAGAACCGCCTGAAATCTATAAATATGCGCAGGCCAACAACATCGAATTGATTGACGCCACCTGTCCGGTCGTGCTGAAACTGCAGAAAAGGATACTCAAAAGCTACGAGAATGGGGCTAAAGATAATTCGCAAGTGATTATTTATGGCAAAAAAGGACATGCCGAAGTCAATGGATTAGTGGGACAAACCAACGGCGATGCTATTGTTGTGGAGGGAATCGATGACCTCGCCCAGCTTGATTACACCCGGCCTATCGTCCTCTACTCCCAAACGACCAAAGGACTGGATGGATTGCATCACCTCACCGAAGAGCTTAAGAACAAAACAAGCAAAGTAGCAATCAAAATTCACGACACCATTTGCCGGCAGGTTGCCAACCGGATTCCAGGTATCAAGAAATTTGCCGTCCGTTTTGATCTGGTCCTTTTTGTCAGCGGTAAAAAAAGCTCCAACGGGAAAATGCTGTTCGATATCTGCTCTTCTGTAAACCCAAACACAAAATTCATCTCTGAATTAAATGAAATAGATCCGGTGTGGCTCAAAAATATTGATTCAGTGGGTATTTGCGGGGCAACTTCCACCCCTAAGCAACTGCTTGAAGAGGTAGCTGAATTCCTTTTGGGAATGGAAGAAAACACCAAAGTTTAAAGAAACTTAACTTCAAATAATAAAGATCGCCCATTTTCATTTCTACATTTGCAAAAAATTAACAGTATGAGCAAAGAATACGGATCACCACTGCCTGACGATTATGCGGATAATCCGATCCGGAAGATCGGCGTCCTCACTTCCGGAGGGGACGCACCCGGAATGAATGCTGCCCTGCGGGCTGTCGTCAGGACGGCTATTTTCTATCGCCGCGAAGTCGTAGGTATCTTTCAGGGATACAAGGGATTGATTGAAAAAAATTTCAAGAATATGGCTTCCGGGGATGTGAGTAACATCATCCAGTTGGGAGGCACCATACTAAAATCGGCCCGTTGTAAGGAATTTCTCCTCAGAGAGGGCCGCGAAATGGCCTATAACCATCTCAAAGAAGAGGGCATAGACGCTTTGGTCGTTATTGGCGGGGATGGCACTTTTACCGGCGCCCGAATTTTTGCCCAGGAGTTTGGAATTCCTATTGTTGGCGTACCAGGAACGATCGACAACGACCTTTTCGGCACCGACTTCACGATAGGTTACGATACTGCACTGAATACCATCATTGAAGCAGTAGACAAGATCAGGGATACAGCTACCGCCCACGAGCGGCTTTTCTTTATCGAAGTGATGGGCCGTGACGCCGGATTTCTGGCGCTCAACGGCGGAATTGCTTCCGGGGCAGAGGCCGTGTTGATCCCTGAAGCCGATACCGATATCACCACATTGGAGAACTATATCAAATCGGGTTACCGTAAAAGCAAAAACTCTTCCATCGTATTGGTGGCAGAGGGTGAAAAAGCCGGTGGTGCTTTTAATATAGCTAAACAAATAGAAGAAGATTATCCTCAATATGATGTCCGGGTCACCGTTTTAGGCCATATCCAGCGGGGTGGTTCCCCAACTGCTTACGACCGGATTTTGGCCAGCCGGCTGGGGGTTGCATCGGTGGAAGCCCTTCTGGACGATCAAAAAAGCGTGATGGTGGGTATCTCCAACGATTCGATTGAGCTAACTCCTTTCAGCAGGGCCATTAAGTACGACAAAGAGGTAAATACGAAACTGCTCGATACGATACACATACTTTCATCCTAATTGGTGTTTTGTACAACAAGTTTAAAGTACTTAAAGTGCCTAAAGTGTCTAAAGTGCCTAAAGTTAGGGACTCTCTGGAGAAAGCACATCCGTGTTCCAACTACCGTGACAAGGAATGTCGATATTCTATCCCTGAGTTGGTCGAATAATTTGCATTTTTAATCCCATTTTCTTGTAATCCTTTCAATTTTATTATATTTGTGGAATAACACTTAAAGTTTGTAAATTCATATTCTGTTTTATGGGCAGAATTTTTTTGAACCTGACTTTTTTATTGCTGCTTCTTATACCCTTACCCGGCCTGACCTTTTTGAACAAAACATCTTTTGCACTTGATAAATCCAGTCAAATAAGGGGAAGGGTGATTGATGCTGAGACAAAATCATCTATTGAGTTTGCCCATGTCCTTCTTTACCTTCAACCGGATACCATCCCCTTTCAAATTACCGCGTCTGATTCAAAGGGCGAATTTCTTTTCGACCACCTTCCAACCGGGGAATACGTTGTCAAAGTTCACTTTATGGGTTTTAAAAGTTTCACGACTTCTCCCCTTATAGTGAAAGAGGGTGCAGCCATTTTTCGATTGGGGCCCATCCCGCTCCAAATCGGGTCCCTTGCTCTTGGAGAAGTTACGGTACAAGCCAAAGCCGGCAATACTTTTTATCAACTCGACAAGAAAACAATCTACGTTGGCGACCAAATGTCCGGCGCCGGAGGTACTGCTTACGATCTTTTGCACAAACTTCCTTCGGTAACACTAAATCCTGACGGACAAATTGCTATTCATGGCAACTCCAATTTACTGGTCTATATCAATGGAAAACCCTCGTCAATGAAGGGGACTGAGTTGTTGCAGTACACGGTCGCCTCTGAAGTGAAAAAAATTGAACTCATCACCAGTCCGTCTGCAAAATACGATGCATCAGGCTCCGGAGGCATCATCAATCTGATTACAAAAAAAAGTTCCCTGGAGGGGTTTAGCGGAAATGTTCAGGTTGCGGCAGACCATTTGGGTGGATACTCATCCGACCTCTTGCTAAATTACAATTACAAGAAATTCAGCTTTTTTACGGGGATCGACCATAACAAACGAAAAAATGAAGGAGATGTTGAGTATGTCACCAATTACCTGTCCGATCAAACACACTTTACCCAATCAGGCATCCAAAAATCACAGCGTACCAATACCGGGTTCAGGGCAGGGGTGGACTATCTGCCCAATAAAACCGATAAATT
>JAMDDG010000114.1 GCA_023488865.1 Bacteroidota bacterium
AAGTGCCGAACCGGCCGCGGTCGGCAGGCAACGGATTGAGTTTTTTCCAGCCGCCGTTGGCATAGGTGTCAAAATCGTTTCCCGGCAGGACGGTCTTGTCCATGTTGGCAGGGTCGATGGCCGGAGCGGTTTTTTTAGGTTCGACGCACGACATAGTAGTGGCGATGATCATAAATAAAGAAATTGAAATAACTACGAATTTGTTCTTCATGGTAATGTAGCTGTGTTTTTAAGTTTCCAAAGATATTTATTTAAATTAAATTGCAGCAGGATGTTAATCAGGGTGATTGGTTATTATGGCTATTAGACTGTTAAACAGTCGGAATGTTTCATTCGAAGTTGAATTTTTTTTATATTTCGCCCTTGTGTCTGAAACCCAAAAATGTAACGCGAAAGCAATTTGCCCAACCGGTAATAATTACTATTTTTATGGGGCTTACTTCTTACCGTTTGAACTTTTCGATGGGTTGGGTCTGTCTGTCATCGCCCAATATTTAAGCGGAAGATTCCCCGATCCCGTTACACAACTAATGCACCAACAGATGTTGCTGCTCTCTTTTGTAAGGGTGAAATGGAATTTTTGAGTTTATTGAATAGGACAAGAAGGAGTGAGTTGCTCCCCATAGTTTCTACCGGCGGGGTCTTCTTCGATAGGCGGGTCGTTATATATCTATTCTTTCTCCGTATCTTACAATTTGATTAACAATAGGTATACGATAATCAAATTCCGCTTTTGAAAAGGCATGTGGTTCGATTAATGTTTCATCACCTTTTCTAATTACCATTAACTTGACTTCTGTTTCAAATGTATGACTTACGTTATCCTGAAGGACAATTGCCAGGTCAATGTCGCTATCGTCATGTTGATTACCTTTGGCATAAGAACCAAACAACCATGCTTCAGAAAATCCCAAATCAGCATTTCTTACCCGCCGCAGATATTCTTTACTAATTTTTATAGCATCGATTTTATCCATAGCCTGCAATCTTTAATTTTTTCTACCCATTCTTTCGTGAAACTGTCCGTACGATAAAGCCCAATTGTTATTCTGGGTTTGATATAAATCAATCATCGCTTTGAAATCGTTATCAGAGCTTTCAATCCAATGATTGATAATCTTAACCTTGTCAAATTTGTTATCCATGTAGCATTTAGTCCAAAGTTACAGGTACAAAGTAAGCATTTTATTCAAACTAACTACCAATAGAGAGATCATTGTCCTATCGGTTTTAATCCGCCATTTTTTATCCGTGAGTCGATATATTTTTTTAATTCCTCAAATGTCATATTTTGAGTTTCTGAGCTAATTTTATCACGGATCTCACGCATCATTTTTACTGCGTCAAATGGTTTTTCCTTAGTTTTAGTCTTCATAACTTATTGAGGGACTGTTTAAGTTTTTAGTTTCTCATTTCCCTAATGATTGATCTTGCTTCTTTTCATTTCCGTTGGCTTCAGCCAACGGTACAGAAGAAAACCAAGGCAAGGCTTTAGCCAAACCAGTTAATTATTTGGCTAAAGCCCGATTCTTTTGCAAGACGGTTTATTATTCTTCGTTAATTGACAGAACTTTTGAAAGACCTGTTCGGATTTCATCCATCATTGAGTCCGCCACATATCCAAGTCTCTTAACAAATCTTGATTCAGAAACAGAGCGAATCTGAAAACAGTCGACAGATGAATCTTTACTTAACCCATTTTGTTTATTTGGTTCCAATTTAACCATCCAGGGAGCCAATTGGTATCTGTCTTTCCAATCAGTAATTGGAACAATCACTTTTAGCGGAAGTTTTCCAAGTGAATTATCATTGACAATTATAGCAGGTCTTGTTTTCTTAATCTCTGCTCCAATTGTAGGATCCAGGTTAATCAACCAAATTTCACCTTGCTTCATAGAAATCTTCATAATCGAGATTGGAAAAAGCTGTCAATTCAGAATCAGTTTTATAGTCAGCATACAACAGTTCTGCAGCCTTTTTCATCCGGGAATTATCCTCTTTTTGTCTAATAGAATGAAGGGTTTTTTCAACTACTAATATTCTCTTTTGAACAGGCAACCGTTGAATTTCCTTAATCAATTCATTTGTTCTCATATTATTAAAATTTCAGATTGCAAGTTACGGAAAAAATCTAATGAGAAAAAGTGTTGACTGACGTCATCGGAAATGCCGGAAAATCCGCGCCAGTATTTTATTCGTTTTACATTAATTCTCAATTTGCTGATTGCTTAATTTGAAAAATCTCATTGCTATCATTATAGAAAATACAGACCAAGGTATTAATGATGCAATGCCAAAAGATAATCCTATTATTCCTGCAGTTGTTGGTATCAGCATTAATATACCCGATATTAAACCCCAAATTCCTGTTGCTTTGCTAAATATTTTGCTTCGTAGCATAACGCTTGAAATTATTAAAAGAGTAATTGCATTAAGAACATAATAAACATCAAAAGCGGTTCCTTTATATGTTGCAAGCATTATTTGTCCAGAAGTTAAGCATTGAAGTTTCAATTCTGAGGTATCTGCAACTGAAAACTGTTTACTCAAAGAAAGCATTTCAAATGCTACCGATGATGCATAATATGCTGCAATCCCAATAAATCCGAGACTCAAGGCAATTATCATATAGGCTTGATTTACTCGTCTAAGTGCAGCATAGAGTCCAAGATATACAAATATTAACAATGCATTACTCAGAATATACAACAAATCAAGATTTAAAAGTCCTAACAGCCAATTATTTTGAAATAAACTAAAAAAGTCTAACACATTGTCAGGTGGGGGCCATGCTATGAATATGCTCATTTGAATGAGAATAATTAAGACAATCAATAGTGCCATTATTCCACCAATTTTACTGAGTTTTTTTAAATTGTCAGGCTTGTCTGCTGCCTCATTAATAGATTTTGTCATTTCACCGTATTTTTAATTGTTTAATTAATTTTAATTTCAGTTTCGGACAATGAATAGTCACATTCCTTGTCCTTTTTGTAATTTCCACATAATAATAATTTTTGTGCGATCATTAAAAACCATATAGTAAATAACACATACCCGATTCCAAAAAGGATTGTAATAATATTTGAATTAATACCTACTGTTAAGTCGCCCACAAATAAAAAAACACCTGCAATTATTCCTGTAAAAACGGTCACTTTGCTAAATGTTTTGTCTCTCAGCATTACAAATGAAAATATCATTACTGATAGCATTACAGTACTTCGCCCAGCAACTTGTGTTACAATGAAGAGTATTATTGTAATTACAGATAATGCAAAAGCAATTAAAGGCCATATTTTATTTACTTTTCTCAAGGCATTATTAAGTCCGAAACTCATAATACTAAATAATGATAGAAGAATTAAATCTAGAATATTAAGCCCATGAAGCGGATTGTCTTGAATATTGATTAATCCGCTATGTAATTTAAAAATTACAATAAGCCAATTTGTCTGGAACAATGAATACCAACCACTGTTTAGGTCAGGCCATATAATTGAAATAATAAATCCAATAGCAGGAATGATAAACATTATTCCAAGTGTAAAAGCAATCACACTACTTACTTTGTAGAGATTTTTCAATTTGAAATTTTCTGTCATAATATTAATCTCCTTTTCTGTTTTTTTAATATTGGCGGTATCATCGTTTAAATGCACTACAAACAAATGCCTATATGCTGAATTTGGAGGCAAAGAGGCAGGTTTGTAACGTATTACAGGCACGATAAACTTACCTAAAATTTTTAAACCCGAAAGCTTTAAGCAGGAAAATTATACAGGGCAAACTCCGTATTGCGGTCTGTCCCCGCATTTTTTAACCATCCGCAGCAAAAAATCTCGGCACCCGGCATCTGGTGCGTATGCAGAAAGAGCCGCCCGGCCGGGCGGCTGTACACCGTCATCGCACCAAATCGGTACGTTATTGTATCGAAACTGAAATTAA
>JAMDDG010000199.1 GCA_023488865.1 Bacteroidota bacterium
GGGTCAGTCCTGACAATTTTAGGAAATAAAAAATCGGATAAGAATCAAAAATAACACATAGTACAAATACAAAAAATCAGCATCATGAAAATTGGAATTATAATTGAAACCAAAGAGTATGAAAAAGCATGGAATGCTTTTCGTTTTGCAGTAACCGCTACCAGGCAAGGGCACGAAGTAAAAGTATTCTTAATGGGTGAAGCGGTGGAATGTGAAGGCCTCACACACGAGAAATACAATGTGGATGAGCAACTTCGCAATTTTGTGAAAGCCGGGGGCGAGATACTTGCCTGTGGCACCTGCATCAAATCGCGGCATTTGGAAAATTCGATGGAAGTTTGCCCCATCTCAACCATGGTCGATTGTGTAAACGTGGTGGTTTGGGCCGATAAAACAGTCACTTTTTAAAATATAAAAACATGATAAACAGGATATTAAAGGCCGTAGTGCCCAAAAAAAGAATGATAGAAATGTTTACGGTCAAAGTCGATGATGCTCACTTCGAATCCGGAATTCTCAACCTTTATGCCGTGTACATTGTCAATTTACGAGGATCAGGGTAAAACAATTATTTCCACAATGAATATGGGGTTAATGCTCAAAGCGGTAAGATCCAACAAAGAACTGTATAAGCAGGCGACAACCCTGTTTGGTACGTTAAAAATAATGATGGACCAGTTGGCTACCGGAAATTAAGACACGGATGAACTGTACAATAAGAAGGAGTTATGAAAGTCAAATTTCGTAACTCCTTCTTTTTAGAATTGAAATCGTACAGAGAGATTAAAAATCGATATCGTACAAACCTTCCGAATCAAGTTCAAACTGTTTGACCCCGATGTCGGTCATTGGGTGCTTGATAAGTTGGTGGAGCAACTCTGGACTGATGGTTGCCGCATGTGCGCCGGCCATACTAACCCTGTAAATCTGGTCGACAGTTTTGAAACTGGCCGCCAATACCTGACCGTCCAGTTCATACTCGAAGATATTTTTAACGATATCACCCACTACTTCAATCCCGTGTGAGGAGATATTGTCGAGACGGCTTACGTACGGGGCTACGAAGTCGGCTCCAGCTTTCATGGCTACCAAAGCCTGTTGTTGGGTGAAGATGGCCGTGGCCGTTACATTAATGCCAGCATCCTTCAGTACCCGAATGGCCCGGTAGCCATTGGCCGTTACCGGAATTTTGGCATAGAAGTTATCCCCGAAATCAAAATAGCTCCGGTATTTCTTTGCTTCACGCACCATATCGTCCGTTTCGGCAGAGATCATCTGAACGTGGACCATTCCGGAGCCAACCAGCTCCTGGATCCCTTCAATTGCTACGGTAAGTTTTAAGCCTGCATGACTTAAAATAGTCGGGTTGGTTGTCACCCCTCCCAGGGGAAAAAATGTATACAGCTTCCGGAGTTCTACCAGATCGGCTGTGTCTGCCATGTATATCATATTTGAAAATTTTGGACAAAATTAGGGAAAGTTTTAAAGGTACGAATTAATTATATATTACCGAATTGTAACTTCTGGGTTTTCGAAAGGAAACGCCGAAAAGTCTGGGAGAAACAAAATTTAATAGTTTCTGAAATATTTGTTCAATTAAAAAAATAGGTTTATTTTTGTTCGTAGTTTCACGAACAACGAATTATGTCAGAAGAAATAATAACGAAAGAGCTGCAAAAAGCGGCCCGATATGCCAAAGCGATGGGCCATCCCATCCGGTTGTATGTTCTCGAATTGTTGTCGAAACAATCCTGTTGTTACAGTGGCGACTTAAGCGAAGAACTTCCAATTGTCAAATCAACCCTTTCGCAACATCTGAAAGAGTTGAAGGATGCCGGACTGATTCAGGGCGAAATTGAAGCGCCTCGTATCAGATATTGCCTGAACAAAGATAACTGGAAAGAGGCGCAGGAGCTTTTTCGAAAGCTTCTGAAAATTGACGAAAAATAATCGGAAAACAAATCAAAATAACGACAAATGGAAATCAAAATTTTAGGCACAGGTTGCGCCAGGTGTAAATCGCTCGAAAAGGCAACCCTTCAGGCTGTATCTGAATCAGGAATTGATGCCACCGTAACCAAGGTGGAAGACTTTCTGGAAATTATGAAATTGGGCGTGATGACCACACCAGCCCTGGTGGTTGACGGAAAAGTGCTGGTCAAAGGGCAAGTTCCGTCGGTTGCTGAAATCAGTCAGCTGCTTATAAATGTCCTTGCAGAATAGATTTAAAGTATTTGATAAACAATAAAATCAAAATCATGAAGAAATTTTTAATTATCCTCTTTCTGTTTATCTCAGGAATTCTTGCGGTAAATGCACAATCTGGAACAAAACCGTCAGGAGTTGAAGCCTACTATTTTCATTTTACAGCCCGCTGTGAAACTTGCCGAACTGTTGAAGCCGAGGCAAAAGCGGATATTCAAAATCTTTATGGCGGAAAAGTCAGCTTTCAGGCTATTAATTTGGATGATGCATCAAGCAAAGCAATAGCAGAAAAGCTGAAGATTTCGGGGCAAACACTCTTAATTGTCAAGGGTAACCAGAAAATCAACCTTACCAACGAAGGGTTTATGTACGCCACCACAAATCCCGCAAAGCTTAAATCAATCATCAAACAGAAGGTGGATGGTCTCTTAGCTTTATAAGGAATGGAATTTTTAACCAAGCTTTTGGAAAACAGTGCTCTGCCATGGCTTTCGGCTTTGTTGCTGGGTTTAATGACAGCGATTAGTCCTTGTCCGTTGGCGACCAACATCACGGCAATAGGCTTTATCAGCAAGGATCTCGAAAACCGGAAGCGTGTTTTTATCAATGGTTTGTTTTATACTCTCGGGCGTGCAATCACCTACACGGTTATTGCACTGATCATCTATTTGGGGGCAGACCAGTTTAAATTCTCAGGCTTCTTCCAACGTTATGGTGAAAAGCTCCTGGGGCCGTCGTTGGTAATCATCGGCTTGTTGATGCTTGATGTAATACGGATAAAGTTCCCGGGAATAAGCAGGCTCACCTCCAAATTGGAGGACAAGACCAGGTGGGGTACTTTCGATTCCATCCTGTTGGGTATGCTTTTGGCATTGGCCTTTTGTCCCTACAGCGGGGTGCTTTATTTCGGGATGCTTGTTCCAATGACGGTGACAAGCGCTTCCGGCTTATATCTTCCCATTATTTTTGCATTGGCTACTGGCATCCCGGTGATCATTTTTGCCTGGATACTTGCCTTTTCGATCGGGTCTATAGGAGGGGTTTACAACAAAGTGAAGAATTTCGAAGTTTGGTTCCGGCGATTAGTGGCCGTTTTGTTTGTTGGCGTTGGTATTTATTACACGATAACCCGATTGGTATAGTTAAAAAATTTTGAAAACATTGTTCGGTATTTAACGAATTAACATGAAACAGATCAATAATAATCGAAAACTCTGGCTGCCGGTTGCGATGCTGCCAATTTGGTATTTGATATACCACCACCTTCAGCCAGTAACCGATTGGCTGGTTGATTCTGTCATCGGGATGGAGAAGGGGACCCGCCTGACAGAATCAATCCGGTTCTTTATTTTTGAACTGCCAAAGGTATTGTTGCTGCTGACCCTGATCATCTTCTTTGTGGGAATCATCCGTTCCTACTTCTCAGCCGAAAGTACCCGCAAAGTGTTGGAAGGAAAATCAACTTTTACAGGGAATATACTGGCCTCCCTGTTGGGAATTGTAACCCCTTTCTGTTCCTGTTCGGCAATTCCCCTCTTCCTGGGCTTTGTGGAGTCGGGCGTGCCGTTGGGGGTCACCTTTTCGTTTCTGATTGCGGCGCCGATGATCAACGAGGTGGCGGTAGTGCTGTTGTTCGGCATGTTCGGATGGAAAGTAGCCCTTATCTATGTGCTTACGGGTTTAGCTATCGCGATAACGGCGGGCTGGACGATTGGCAAACTGAAACTGGAACATTGGGTGC
>JAMDDG010000466.1 GCA_023488865.1 Bacteroidota bacterium
TTGAGTATGTCACCAATTACCTGTCCGATCAAACACACTTTACCCAATCAGGCATCCAAAAATCACAGCGTACCAATACCGGGTTCAGGGCAGGGGTGGACTATCTGCCCAATAAAACCGATAAATTCTCATTAAGCGGCCATTCGGGCGCTTTTGAAACGGACAACAACGGAGACTGGCAGACTGTCAAAACCGGAACTTCCCTGGATACCGCCATCCTGAATAGTTCCATTGACAGGAACAACCGTCAGGGCCATTACAGTGGCGCAGATGTAACTTACGGGCACAAATTTAAAACCCCCGGTAAATCAATTTCGATTTCAATGCTTTGGAATAACCTTAATTTCGATGACCAATATTTGAACCTGATCAGTGATGAAACCGGAAAAGAGCAGATGAAGCAATCAACCCAGTTAGACAAAAAAAACAACAATTATCAAATCAATGCAGACTACACTGCACCTACCGGGAAAATTGGCAAACTCGAAATTGGCTATCAGTTCTCTTTTAACAATGAACGGGAGAACTATCTGTCCAGCCTTAGCAATCCACCCACTTCGGTAATAACAACCCAGAAAACAAGGTTCAACGGAATGGTTGGGGCAGGATACGGAACCTGGCAATTTAAAATCAGGAAATTTAATCTCAAAGCCGGTTTAAGGGCAGAATATCTTAACAGGGAAATGAAAACCCTGTACGACCGTTATCCACTGCACCAGCTGGATCTATATCCTTCGCTGAACAGCTCATTCAAAATAGACTCAACGCAAGAGATCTTATTCAACTATACAAGACGCACGGATCAGCTGAAGACGATCCAGCTCGACCCCTTGCCCCGTTGGTACAACTTTTACAATGTAATGATGGGAAATCCCGACCTGAGAAACGAGATAACCGACCAGGTTTCCTTTGATTATTTAGTCAATCTCCACAACCTGACACTGAACAGTGAACTCTATTATTACAATACTGCCAACAAAATTGAAGTGATCCAATCCCTTTACCAAGAAGGTATTATCCAGAACCGATATGAAAACATGGGGAGCGAAAAAACAGCAGGAATAGAATTTAATGTGGGCTGGACCGTCAATTCCTGGTTCAGGCTAAGCGAGAAACTGGATTTTATCGGTTCCTGGCTGGATGTCCGGGTCGACCAACTAACACAAAAGCGAAGCTATCATCAGGGATATTCCGTCACAACAGCCGATATTACCCTCTCACCCACGACACTTTTGGAAGCAGATTTTTCATACTATGGTCCGGCTATGACGGCCCAAACGAATATCGACCAGATTTACCTGGCCGGACTCAGCTTCCGGAAAATGTTTTTCAAAAAAAGCCTGATCTTTACCCTAACGGGAAGAGATGTACCCGGTTGGTACCGGAAAGTCGAACATGTAAAGGGAGCAGGCTTCGATCAGGTTATAACCACCTGCAATAAATTCCCCATTCGGTTCTCCCTCTCCTACAATTTGAACCGCTTCAGACGCGATGCTCGAAAGGTTGCAAAAGTTCCTCTTACGGAATAACCTGAAAATTAAATCTTTAATAATTCACTTTCGCCCTTTGGGCTTTTCTTGCGGGTAGATCTCCCCATTGTAGGAAATCGATGCCCTATTATTGCAAGTGACGGACATAGACGAACTACCTTCAAAACTAATCGTCAAGTTGAGGGTATAGAAATCGTTATCGGCTTTTACTTTCGCCTCGACCGAATAATTTTTCTTTTTCTTCCCTATTTTGAATAGTTCAGGTTTCCCTTCAAATTTCAATCCTGCATCCCCGCCATAAGGAACAGTATAGGCCCTTCCGAAGAATGGCATTTCACTCACGATCGAATCGGGCGAAAAACGGATAAAATTTGGATTGGTAGTCAGATCAACCGATCTGAACCCTGTTGGGATGGCCCTATTGGCCCTGAATTCAAAATTTTTGGATTCTATCAGCGCAGCAATTTCTTTCTCTTTCGCCACTCTTCTTTCCTCTTTTTCAGCCTTGCGGTTGGACATTTGCGCCAATACCGGCATCGTACAGATCAGTATCAGCAAGAGTAGTTGTGTAATTTTTGTCTTCATAATTTCTCTAAATTAAAACTGATTAATTACTGTCAACTTTGACCACAACCACACAAAGTTATAAATTCTTCACCATACCCTATTGCCCAAAAAAAATCAATCCTGTTTTTAGTTCACTTTTTCTGCAAACCTACTTCAGGACAAGACACATTTTCACATTTCCACATTTCCAAATTTCCAAATTAAATTTCTTCTGTTTATAATTTTTTTAACACTTTTACTTTTAAATTAAAATTATATTCCGACTTTTGCGTGAAAATCCATATAGGATAGAAAAGATGCTTGAGAATTTAAAACAGCAAGTTTACAAAGCCAGTCTGAAACTGGTAGAGCAGGGGTTGGTGATCTACACCTGGGGCAACGTAAGCACCATTGACCGCGAAAGCGGACTGGTAGTCATCAAACCGTCCGGTATCTCCTACGAAGAGATGGTTCCTGCCGATATGGTCGTTGTTGACCTGAACGGTCATATCGTCTCAGGTGATCTCAAGCCCTCATCCGATACCAATACCCACCTGGTTTTGTATCAAAACTTTCCGCTGATAGGATCCATCATGCATACCCATTCAGAGTATGCCAGCTGCTGGGCCCAGGCAGGGTTGGGTATTCCGCCGTTAGGCATCACCCATGCCAACTTTTTCAACGGTGAGATACCATGCACTAAACCTCTTTCGGTCAAACAAATGGAAGGTGATATTGAAACTGAAACCGGTAAAATAATTGTCGAAACCTTCCGCTCTGCCAAACTTGATCCGATGCGGATTCCGGGAGTTTTAGTTTATGGTCACGGCCCGTTTTGCTGGGGGAAAGAGGTGCGGGATGCCTTCGACCATACCGTTGTATTGGAGAAAGTAGCCCGCATGGCTTACCGTACCCGCCAGCTCAACCCAATGAAAGCCGTTGAGAAAAAATTCCTCGATCGCTACTTTTTTGACTGAACCTTTTTACAAATCCCTGAAACTTTTTCCATTGCTTTGAGTTAAATTGCAAAGAAAATTCTTTGTGTTTCCTTTGTGCCATCCTTAGCGACCTTTGTGGTTAAACATTTGAATTTCGACACAAAGGACTCAAGGGTTTTCACGAAAGACACAAGGGGGGATTTAATCAATTCCCTTAATTAAACGACTTTGATTTAGCAACTTACTATTACTTTAAAAATTTTTATCTATCGGCTTTTGAATTCTTCAACCCGGTAAATATTCTCTTCGGACAAGGTCAGATTAAAAATTTGAGCGCCCTGGCGCCTTCCGGTTCAAAAATTATGCTGGCTTACGGAGGTGGAAGTATCTTCAAAAACGGGATCTACAATCAGGTTAAAGCTGCCCTGCCGGGATTCGACCTGATCGAATTTGGCGGTATAGAGCCCAATCCTCGTTACGAAACGCTGATGAAAGCAGTCGAAATCGTGAAAAAAGAAAAAATTGGTTTTCTGCTGGCTGTCGGCGGAGGTTCTGTCCTCGACGGGGTAAAATTTATTGCCGCTGCGGCGCTCTGGCAAGGTGGGGATCCCTGGGAATTTCTGGCCCAACGCTCCAAATTTACGGTTACACAAGCCATCCCGCTGGGCAGTGTACTTACCCTTCCTGCAACCGGCTCCGAAATGAATGGCAACTCAGTGATCACCCGTTTCTCTACCCGTGAAAAACTTTCATTTTACTCAAAAGCCGTTTTGCCCCTGTTTTCCATTCTCGATCCGACCGTAGTTTTTTCCCTACCGGAGAAACAGGTGGCCAACGGGGTCGTCGATGCCTTCGTCCATGTAATAGAACAATATCTTACTTACCCTGTCAACTCCCCTATCCAGGACCGGTTTGCAGAAGCAATCATGCTAACGCTGGTTGAAGAGGGACCCAAAGTGCTCGCTAA
>JAMDDG010000123.1 GCA_023488865.1 Bacteroidota bacterium
AGGTTACCTTACACGAATTCAACGCCAAAACACTCAAAATAACAACAGATAAGAGCATTCTTTTCGAATAAACATGGATTTGCTGCTTCATGAAATTTGTTTTTAAGGGTTAAACAGATTTGGGTGATATGATGGGGTTATCGCATGAATTGAGGATGTTTGGGTGACGGTTTTTAAAATATTTGGCAACTTGCTCTTCATGTCGGGTCTCGTCCCTCAACCACACGAAGACATAGTTATTATGGGCTGGGCTTCGTTTCCCATGAAGCATAATTTCTCCACTTTTACATGTATTATTATGGCTACTAATCATCTTTCCGATTTATTCTATCATATACTTGTCCAAAATTAAGCTGTTCTTTCTTTAACTTAATACCATCTAATGAACTCATTAGCTGAATAAAAAATCTCGTAAAACTATTATGAGACCACTCTAAGGAAATATAAATGCCCTTTTTTGTAATGTAAGGCGAATAGAGTTTTGTCACTGACCAAGTATTACTTGATGTCGCACAAAGTGCAGCTCCTCCACAAGATTCAGCAATTTTTAGTTGACCTGTCTGATTTACGTAAATGTCCAAATTGTCAATTGGTTTGGTTAAACTAACTGCTGGATTTAAATTGACTTCCTTGTCAATTGTAGAAAATACTATTTGCCCTGACGAAGTTTCATCAGCATCACTTCTGAGGATAAGACTACCAGCGTAATTAACCAAATCTACGCAATCAATAAATCCCTCAAGAACTGATGTGTTATTAGGAACATCATTTCCAATTTCTGCAAAAATTGATGAACAACTGAAAGTTGAAGGTAAGAATTCTTTTAATTCGGATATTTCTTTCAATTTAGAAATTGAGTCAGCGATATGTTTTTTATTTAAAGTCGCTTTTACTTCGATAACTGAGTAAACATACTTTGCAGGTATAGCTTTCTTTGCTCCAATTGGGGAATTGTCCAATGTGTCCTCGACCCAAAGAATAGGTGATTGTAATTGGTCGTAAATAATAATATCAAAATGTTTTAGAGTGTAAGTATCTACAACTAAATCAGGAATAATATAACCAGAAGTAACCGCATATTTTTTTGGAAGAAAAGTTGTCAACCAGTCCCTAATTTTTGCCTCTAATGCAACACCATGAGATGTCCTGACAGGACTATTTAAATTTAATCCTTTTAGTCTATCGTATTCTTTAAGAATGTCTATACGATTTTCCCAAAACTGTCTCCACCCGAAGGACCCGTAACATTTTTCGTTTATGTCAGCCATTGTTTATTTTTTTCTTGCCTGTTTCAAGTTTGCTGTGTCCCATAGTTTTGCCCATCGTTTATATACGCTACAAACTCGCGCCTTTACACTGAATTTGGGAGCAAAGAGGCAGGCTTGTTGCGTGTTAGATGATCATAAACGTACCAAATAATATTTAATTATCAAAGCTTTGGGTAGAAAAATTACTTAGGGTATACCTCTGTGATGCGGTTTGGAACCGAATTCTTAATATCCGCGAATAAAAATCGCAGCATACGAAAAGAGCCGGGTGGCCAGGCGGCTGTAAGAAGAGATCAAATTTGATTTGAGACGTTGCATGTGTAAGAGACGTTGCATGCAACGTCTCTACAGGGCTGTCGGGAAATGTGAGACGTCGTTCGGTAAAGCGATGTCTGGCTTTTGGTTATTTCTTTAAATTCTCCTGCTCCATTATTTTTATGATCCTCTTGAGCCTGTCAATCTCAACGCCACTTAGAATAAGGCTCGACATGATTCCAATCCACAGGATTAAATTTCCATGCGGATAGTGCTGCAGTTGAAAAAATGCGCCAAGCAAAATCAAAAATGACGAAACACCTATCAGCAGGCTCATTAATCTGTCAACCTGTTTTCTGTTCATTTTGTAATTATCAGTTAGAGAATTGATTATATTTATTCGAATGCTTTACCTACCGGTTGATCATTTTTGCGCTGCCTCCCGAATACCGGTCGCCTTGCACTGTAATCTTTGAAGAAGCGGTGTTGATCTCTGAAAGCTCCTCAGGGGAGAGTTCTACCGCTGCCGCTCCGAGGTTCTCTTTTAAACGGTGCAACTTTGTTGTGCCGGGGATCGGGACAAACCAGGGTTTTTGCGCCAATATCCAGGCGAGGGCAATTTGTGCAGGGGTCACATTCTTGCGTTGTGCGACCGCAGTCACCAAATCAACAAATGCCATATTGGCTTTCAGGTTCTCGGGCGATAAACGCGGGACTGTACTGCGGAAGTCCTTGCTGTCGAAAGTCGTGTTCTGGTCCATTTTTCCTGTCAGGAAACCCTTGCCTAACGGACTAAACGGCACAAAGCCTATCCCAAGTTCTTCGAGGGTTGGAATGATCTCGTCTTCCGGCTCGCGCCACCACAACGAATATTCGCTTTGCAAGGCGGTAACCGGTTGCACCGTATGTGCGCGGCGGATTACCTGTACTCCTGCTTCAGAAAGTCCGAAATGTTTCACCTTTCCCTCCGTGATCAGCTCTTTCACTGCACCTGCAACCTCTTCGATGGGTACGCTGGGGTCGACCCGATGCTGATAAAAAAGATCGATGGCTTCCATCCGGAGCCGTTTCAGCGATTCCTCCGCCACTTTTTTAATATTCTCCGGCCTGCTGTTGAGACCGGTACTTACCCCCTCCTGAAAATTAAATCCGAATTTAGTGGCAATCGCAACTTTACCCTTGAACGGCTCGAGCGCTTTGCCTACCAGCTGTTCATTGATGTAAGGGCCATAAACTTCGGCCGTATCAAAAAAGGTAACCCCACTTTCGACGGCTGATCTAATCAGGGCAATCATTTCCTTTTCGTCGGCAATTGTTCCGTAGCCAAAACTCATTCCCATGCAGCCAAGCCCGATGGCTGAAACTTCCAGTCCGCTATTTCCTAATTTACGTGTTTGCATAATCTGTTTTTTTAATGATCAAATTTTTACTTTGCAAAATTGTTGTAAAGTATCGGATGCTCTCTTATACGAATTACGGAGATATCTACCATTATTGAGGACAATAGTTGATGTTAGGCGGCGTAATCATCTTTTTTCTTTATCCTGTTTAGTTCTGCTTGTTTATTCTTAAATGCCTCCTCTAAATCATAATCGTCCTGTAATCCCAACCAGAATTTAGGTGAAGTCCCAAAATACAAACTCAGTCTAAGTGCCGTGTCTGCGGTTATTGCCCTTTCTCCTTTTAATATAGCAGAAGTCCTGGTTTGCGGGATTCCAATATCCTTAGATAATTTGTATGCAGTAATATTCATTGGTTTTAGAAATTCTTCTGAAAGAATTTCTCCGGGATGTATATTTGCTAAACGTTCCATAATCAATCCATTATTAATGATAATCAATAATTTTTACTTGTTCTGATTGCCCTTCAGTCCATTGAAATATTATTCTCCATTGATTATTAATCCTAATGCTGTAAAAATCAGCAAGATTACCTGTCAACTTTTCAAGTCTATTTGATGGTGGAACTCTTAAATCATTTATAGTTTGAGAGTTATTCAACATCCTTAATTTACGGCGACCAACATTTTGTATATCAAGTGGCATGTTTTTCACTCTAATCCCATTCCAAATTGACTCAGTATCCTTATCTCCAAAGGTTAAAATCATAGTTACGACAATCGTTACTTACGACAAAGATAAGTAGGTTTTTTCAATGCGACGAACAAATTCAAAATATTCATACGTCAATAATACTTTGGTATTTGTTATGGACGTGTAGGTCAAACCCTTTCCCGGGTCCTGTTTTTCCAAAACCCCTGCTCCCACTCGCCCCAAAAGAACTTTTCCTTTTGCTGACGCGGCACCCGGTACGCCGAACAGCTTATTTTTCCCGGATCGAATAAACACCCTCCTTCAGTTCAATGGATGGATGATCTGGCGTGCATTCGAATAAAAGATGGGTGTTTGCAGATGATACATTCCATGATTTTGGCGCTTTCCCGGCAGGAGCAAACTGCGCTGAAGTACCTGGTGGTACGGTGAGTTTCAGCTCAACTTTACCTTGCATGTCTCTTTTCCACGCTACCTTGATATCCCCGGACGGGGTATGGTAAACGGCTTCTGCCGAAGGAAGTCCGTCGGGAAAAGCCGGGGCAACGATAAATTTCTTAAATCCGGGGTACTCCTCCAGCGGCCGGATGCCGGCCAGCCAGCGGTAAAACCATCCGGATACGCTGCCAAACATGGGATGGCAGTTGGAATAGACATTGTCGCTCTCTTTCCAGGTTTCCCACACCGTGGTGGCGCCGCGGTCGATCATATGGCCCCATCCGGGGAAGGTGGTGCTGTTGACAATTTTGAACACTTCGCCGGCATGGCCCGTCATCGAAAGCGCTTCCAGGATGTATTTGGTGCCAAAGATGCCGGTCGTAAAATGGCCCGCATGCGCCTGTCTGACTGCCTTTAAAAGCGAATCGGCAGCCGCGGGCAATTCTTTGGGCGGCAGGAGCTTGTAATAGATCAGCGTAGCGAAGAGGGTTTGCCGGTTGATGGGCCCTGCAACCGGCTGGCGCCAGTAACGATCGAGCAACTTCCTGGTAAGGGATTGTTCCAGTTCGCTGAAATGTTTTGCATTGGCTGCGTCGTGTCTGACCTGCGCAAATCGCTGCATGATCCGCGCACAGTCGATGTAATGGGTGGTGCCAATCAGCTGGACAGGCACTTTCTCCATCGATTCGTGATCGCTCAACCCTTTGTCGATAAGGCCGTCGGGATGCAACCGCTTCACCTTGTCCATCCACATCAGGTCTTTTTGATACAACTCGTCGATGATGGCGGTGTCGCCATAATATTGGAACAGCTTGTACTGAGTGGTCAAAAAGGCTGATTCCCAGCTGATGCCGCAATATTTAATTCCGACGTACGGGGCCGTATCAATGAAAACGGAGTCCTGCATGGCATCGACCCAGTCGTAGATGGTTTTGCGGTAAAACGACTGCATGTCGAAATTATCGATAAAGGTTTCGCTGGTGGCATTGAGGTCGCCTCCGTAACCCAGCTTTTCCCTGGCAGGACAGTCAGATTGCACGGTGATAAGGTTGTCCAGGAAGGTTTGGCGGCAAATTTTCTGGATGTTGTTCAACAGCGCCGAACCACAGGAGAAATAGTTCTGGTTTTCCACCTTCGTGTGAAATTCGAGGGCTTCGATCTCCTCCTTTTTCGGCACATATTTCAGCCCATTTATCTCTATGTACCTGAACGTATGGAAGGTAAAACAGGGCTGAAATGTTGTTTCTTTCTTCTTACCAAATATATAGGTATCCGTTTGCCAGGCAATATCCGGAGAACCGGGACCGCCACTCCCCTTTCGTTTGATCTGTCCGGCAACGGTGGTCATGGGATTGAGCGTGCCATTGTCGTACAGCCGTTCGCCAAACCGAAAAACGACGGTGTCGCCGGGTTCGCCCTTCATGCGGATTTTGTACAAACCGGTCAGGTTAACGCCCAGGTCGACGATGATCCCCTTTGCAGATTGTTGAATGGCAACCGGTTGGATGCTCCGCGTCACTTGAACGGCCGGAAAGAAGGCCGGCTGGATGACCCCGCCCGGACCATTTGCAGATACGGCATTTTTCCATCGGCTGTCGCTGAATCCCGGAAGATCCCATCCCGCAATTTCGCGGCGTGCATCGTACACTTCACCTAAGTAGACATTGTTCCGCAGGATCGGGCCTTTGGCGGTTTTCCAACTTGTATCGGTAAAAATCTCATCCGCAGTGCCATCCTGGTAAGTCAACTGAAGTCGGGCGATGAATTGCGGTTGTCCGGTGGGCAGGATATCGCGGAAGTTAAATTTACCGAACATCCGTAACGGCAATAAATTGTAAAAGCCGTTTCCAAGTTGGGCGCTAAGGGCATTCTTTCCGTTCCGGACCAACGAGGTAACGTCATAGGTCGAGCAGTAGATGCGTTTGCTGAAGTCGGTCCAGGCCGGATCGAGCAGGTTGTTTTCGAGGTTCTTTCCGTTGATGGAGGCCAGGTAATATCCCGCCGCGGTTATCGTCAGAGTTGCCTTTTTGAGCTTCCGGGTTACCGTAAACTCTTTTCGGAAAAGAGGGGCTGGCTGGTCGCCGAACAACGATGAATCGGATGCAATTTTAGTCGCTTCTTCCCCAATCCAGGAGGCGCCAGCCAGGGTTGGGGGCACTGTATTTTCAGTTTTTTGTGCATAGAGTAAAGAAACAGTACCCTGAAAAAACAATAAAATCGTTACCGCGATTTGAAATACCTTTTTAGCATCCATCCTCATTTCAATTGATTTTTAAATTTCTGGGCGCAATTTTATCTGATCCAGAAGTTTCTTTCAAAAAACTTTTATAAAAATAGCTTTTCTATTTTCTCATCCTGTTCGTTTTTCAATTATCTTGTTTCAATGGGTACTGATTGGTGGGCATTCACCATAGGTGCTTTTTTTTGTTCTAAATCAAAGTTTTGTTTTGCATTTTTATTATTTAATTTGCAACAGTTAAAATTTGAAGAACTAAGTGTCGATTCTCTACATCTCCTAAATAATTATCACTGGACCTTAATCAAAATGAAAATAGCCATTGTTGGAAGCGGATATGTTGGTCTGGTTACCGGGACCTGTTTTTCTGAAGTTGGTATTGAAGTAACCTGCGTCGACATCGACCAAAAGAAAATCGAAAATTTAAACAACGGAATAATTCCCATTTATGAGCCGGGCCTTGAAGACATGGTGCTCCGTAACATGAAAAAAGGAAGATTAAAATTTACTACTTCCATTTCTGAAGCGCTTGAAGATTGCGAGGTCTTATTTACTGCTGTTGGAACCCCTCCCGACAAAGACGGAAGCGCTGATCTGCAATACGTTTTAAGTGTTGCCCGTGATTGCGGAAGAAACATGAAAGATTATTTGCTGCTTGTAACCAAAAGCACGGTTCCGGTAGGCACTGCCGGTAAAGTAAAACAAGCGCTTCAGGAAGAGTTGGATAAAAGAGGGGTTGATATTCCTTTTGATGTTGCTTCCAATCCCGAATTTTTAAAGGAGGGAGCAGCCATCAACGATTTTTTAAGGCCCGATCGAATTGTGGTTGGATTGGATTCCCCCAGGGCGGAAGAATTAATGGCCAGTTTGTACAAGCCCTTTACGTTGAACGGTCATCCGATTATATTCATGGATATTACCTCAGCTGAAATGACCAAGTATGCAGCCAACGCGATGCTTGCAACCAAAATTAGTTTCATGAACGACATCGCCAACTTGTGCGAGATTGTTGGCGCAGATATTAATATGGTCCGCAAAGGAATTGGTTCAGACTCCAGAATTGGCAATAAGTTCATCTATCCCGGTATCGGATATGGAGGATCCTGTTTCCCGAAAGATGTTAAAGCGCTGATCCATACCGCAGAAGATTTTGACTATGAGTTGCGGGTATTGAAAGCTGTGGAAGCCGTTAACCAGGACCAAAAATCAGTTCTCTTCCACAAGGTGCTCAAATACTTCGGCGGGGATCTGAAAGACAAAGTCATTGCCCTGTGGGGGTTATCGTTTAAACCACAGACGGATGACATGCGGGAAGCGCCATCGATCGTTATCATCAAAAAATTGTTGGAAGCAGGCGCCAAAGTAAAAGCATACGATCCGGTCGCCATGAAAGAGGCAAACCATCATTTGGGAGACAGCATTGCGTATGCTGAGGATCAATATGATGCTTTAATTGACGCCGACTGTCTGCTCCTTGTCACTGAATGGCCTGAATTTAAATTTCCCAATTTTAAAATAGTAAAGAAACTATTGAACAGGCCTGTTATCTTCGACGGAAGGAACATCTACGAAATCTCTGAAATGAAACGTCAGGGGTTTGATTATTTTTGTATTGGAATTGATACTACAAAATAATTTTCAGTAAGAATGAAGGAGCGGATTCTCCTAAGCAAGGTGTAAAAATTTATACAATTAAGGTCAAAAATATGATCAGGAAAAAAGTTTTGGTTACGGGAGGTGCAGGATTTGTAGGATCCCATCTTTGTGAGCGATTGCTTAACGAGGGCAATGATGTAGTTTGTCTGGACAACTATTTCACCGGACAAAAACAGAACATTGTCCACTTACTCGGCAACCCCTACTTTGAGCTGATCCGTCACGATGTGACCAACCCTTTTTATATTGAAGTGGATGAGATCTACAACCTGGCTTGTCCTGCTTCGCCCATTCATTATCAGTACAATGCCATCAAAACGATCAAAACTTCGGTGATGGGGGCAATTAACATGTTAGGCCTGGCCAAACGTGTAAGGGCGAAAATTCTGCAGGCATCCACGAGCGAAGTATATGGCGATCCGCAAATTCATCCGCAGACGGAAAGTTACTGGGGGCATGTTAATCCCATCGGAGAACGGTCGTGTTATGACGAAGGGAAAAGATCTGCCGAAACTTTGTTTGTCAACTACCACAAACAAAACAATGTCAAGATCAAGATCATCCGGATTTTTAATACTTATGGGCCCAGGATGCATCCCAACGATGGCAGGGTCGTATCCAATTTTATCGTACAGGCATTGCAGGGCAAAGATATCACGATTTACGGCAGTGGCCTGCAAACCAGAAGCTTTCAGTATGTCGATGACTTAATTGAAGGAATGGTTAGAATGATGGCCTCACCTGACAGTTTTACCGGACCGGTCAACATAGGAAACCCGAACGAATTTACCATTTTGCAATTAGCCGAACTTGTGATCCAATTAACCAACTCAAAATCAAAGATCGTCCGGTTGCCTTTGCCTGCCGATGACCCGACACAAAGACAGCCCAACATTGAACTGGCCAGAAAAGAGCTTGATTGGGAACCAAAGATTCAACTGAAGGAAGGACTTATCAAAACAATCGATTATTTTTCAAAGACCATTTAAATGGGCGCTGTGTTAATAAATGATTATGATTCAAGCAAATTTACAATTTTTTCGTCCCAACCCGTGTAAAATAACTTGTCCTTGCCAATTCAGGATCAGCATCCAGGGCAATGTACAATATTGTCTTTACATCAATGACAACTGCTTGCAATTTAGACAAATCCGGTGAGACAAAATTTGTTGGTTTTTTATCATACATATTATTCGTTCCCATAATTACTTGTCTTTAATTGTTAAAATTACTGAATACAAATTTGTAGTAAGGCAGGGCAGTCAGGTTAAAATTCAAATTCGGCTTCAATCTTTACAAAGATGATTGTTCCTGAATTTAAAATTAAAATTGTTGCAAGTTAGCTCAAATTATTGGATTTGCTTCTAATTTACTGATTTATATTTTCCTTATCATTTTTTGCTGAGTAGAAACCTACAAAAAGCCTTCTCAATGCCAAGTTCTCAGTTGCCTCTCCCTTTCAACGATTCTTCGTTTCATTAAAAAGCTTCCCGATCATCTCCGCCACTCTCTCGCCGTCCACTGCCGACGAAACAATACCCCCGGCATAGCCTGCGCCTTCCCCGCAAGGGAAAAGTCCTTTGATCTGTATCTGTTCCAATGTATCATTCGATCTGGGAATGCGCAGGGGTGAAGAGGTCCTGCTTTCGGCCCCCAGAACAATGGCTTCGTTGGTCAGATAACCATTGCTCTTTCTGCCCATTTTAATCAATCCTTCGCGCAACCGGGCAGTAACAAAATCCGGCAGCCAGTTGCCCATATTGGAAGACATGATTCCGGGGCGGTAGGAGGTCTCGGGCAGTGAAGAGGATCGGCGGTTTTTCGCGAAATCGGCCAACCGCTGTGCAGGGGCCAGCTGACTTTCACCCGCTTCGTGGTAACAATTTCTTTCAACGGCCTGCTGAAATTCAAGTCCGGCAAAAATGCCAAACCTGTGAAACTCTTTCGGGAGATCCTCAACCCTTATCTCGGTTACCATGCCCGAGTTGGCAAATTTACCGCCGCGGTTCGAGGGGGACATGCCGTTGACCACCAGCTCCCCCGGGGCAGTTGCAGCAGGCACGACCACCCCTCCCGGGCACATGCAGAAAGAATAGACGCCCCGTTCGCCAACCTGTTCGACCATCGTATAGGCCGCAGGGGGCAAGTATTTCCCGCGGCCTGTGCCATGATACTGAATCCGGTCGATCAGCTCCTGCGGATGCTCCACCCGGACCCCCAGCGCAAAACTCTTTGCCTCAAGCTCTATCTGATTTTTTTGCAATAAATAATAGATATCCCGTGCCGAATGACCGGTGGCTAAAATAACTGCGATCCCTTCCACCTTATCCCCATTCTGCAGTACAACCCCTTTGATCCGATCATCCCGAAGGATCAAATCCGTCACCCTCGAATTAAAATGGTATTCCCCGCCGGACTTTTCGATCGTCTCCCGGATAGATCCAATCACTTTGGGTAAAACGTTGGTGCCGATGTGCGGGTGGGCCTCAACCAGAATTTCATCCTGTGCACCATGAAAATTAAATACTTCCAAAATTTTTCTTACATCTCCCCTTTTTTTTGATCTGGTATAGAGTTTCCCATCCGAAAAAGTACCGGCGCCTCCCTCCCCGTAGCCGTAATTCGAATCAGGATTGATCAGGTGTTCTGTATGAATGGCGGCAATATCTTTTTTCCGACCGCTTATCTCTTTCCCCCGTTCCAGAATGATTGGTTTAAAGCCAAGCTCAATGAGGTGCAAAGCGGCAAACAATCCGGCCGGACCGGCCCCAACGATAACAACCGGGTTTTTATTACCAACAAAAGGATAATTGAAATGAGGTTTGGTAACCTCGGGCTTCTCATCAACATAAATTTCAAGGGTGAGATTGATACGTATCCGGGAATTACGGGCATCAATCGAGCGTCGAACGACCACAATCCCGTAAATCCGTTGTTTATCAACACCCAAGGCGCCGGAAATAACGTCTTTGAGTAGGTCAGGTTCACCCGCCTCAACAGGTGTGACGGATAGGTTGAGCTCTTTTATCATAAAGCAATACTTGGGTTCTCATTGATCCCGGTTTACCGAATGCTCATTCAGGTAAACAAAAGAATGAACTATTCGAAATAGAAAATCAGGGTAAAAATATTGGATTTCAACCCCTTCAACACATAACCATAATATGGCAACGGAGTAGTAGAAGCTGTATCGGCATCGTGTCTGATCAGGTTATTCAATCCATACGAGAACTTAAATTCGCCGGTAAACCGGAAAAAAGGGAAATAGGTATCCAATCCGAAGGCTATTTCAGCATAATATCCGTTTCTGTTTAAATGGACCACACTTTCTGAAATACGTTTGTTCTCCAGGTCCCTTCTGAAAGCCCCACCCCCATAAATATAGGGCCTCAAATTACCAAACCTGTTTCCCTTGTACCGGAAACCTACCGGGAAATCTATGTAAGCAGAGGGGGTGGTCACATATTGATCATAAGTAGTACCGGAGTAAAGGGATCCTCCGATCTGCGGGTTCCTGATTTTTTGATCAATGTTGTCTGCAAATTTTAACTGCCTTACACCCAATGACATACCTGGAGTAATGCGAAAATCAACCACGCTGTTTACCCTTAGGTTCACTACGCCGCCTACCGTAAAACCGGGCTTGAGGGGATAACACTCTACCCGGTAAGAATGAACACCTTTGTAATAATTTTCTGCTTGTTGGTCTAATCCCGGATTTTTTGCAAAAACAGGATTTTGCAACACATCGGTAAAATGGGCAATCCGATAGTCCATCGTATTGACACCCAGATAGAAACCAAAGTGAAGCGGACGATCGTCAAAACGGGAGAGATTTTCATCTTTAGTCAACTGTGCAGCCAAAGGATTTGCCACTCCCAACAAGAGAAGCAAAAATGCCAATAAAAATATCCTTTCGCTATTTTTCATACTTCAATTTTCTTTTAACCTTTGTCTTACTCCGGGCAGTTAGCAATTAGCCTTTAGCTATTAGCTGTAGCTCATATTGCTTTCACCGGTCAGAATCGTTCTTTACTTTATCCTTTCGACTTTAACCTTTATCCTTTCTTCCCAATGTATATCGTGGCAATGCCAAAAGTAAGCCGATATTCCCGGATTTGCACAAACCCCGATTCCTTCATAAAAGTAATGAATTTTTCTCCATCCGGAAATTCTTTAACCGATTCGGGCAGATAAGTATAAGCTGACTTATCGCCTGATACCATCCGTCCAAACCAAGGCAACAGGTATCTCGAATACAGATTGTACCCGAACTTTACCAACGGCTGATGTGGATTTGAAAATTCAAGGACGCAGAGTGTTCCTCCCCGTTTCAGTACCCTGAAAAGCTCGTCAAGCCCCTCTCCAAGATTTTCGAAATTTCTGACGCCAAAAGCAACTGTTGCCGCGTCAAAAGTCATATCCGGAAATTGAATCGCTTCCGAATCACCGGTCATCAACTCAATTTTATCTTCAAGCCCCAACTTCCGGACCTTTTCAATGCCCACGGCCACCATTTCTTTCGAGATATCGATACCGGTAATTTTTTTGGCACCTGATTTTAGGGCGGCTATGGCAAAATCCCCGGTGCCGGTAGCGACATCCAGAATTGTTTCGGGCTTTCCGTTGGAAATCAGCCTGATTGCTTTCCTGCGCCACATTTTATCGATGCCGAACGAAAGCGTATGATTCAAAAAATCATACCTTGGAGCAATGCGATCGAACATGGTTGCGATTTGCACCTTTTTCCCGGCAGATGAATCCCGGTAGGGTTTTAATTCACTCATCAAGATCGTCTATAGTTTCACTTACCAACCCTTTGTCAACAAAACCCATTGATTGGTCATCGATCCGTATCTCGCCTTTGGTCACATGGCCTAAAGTCATCACCGGTATCTTCCGGTCGAAGAGATAATCGACAAAATCATCTTCTTTTTCTTTGGAAACAGTTACCAGATATCTTCCCATCGACTCCCCGAATAGAAAAGCATCGCTTCTGATTTCAGCATCAGTAGTAATGTCGAACCCAAGATCGTTGGGAAGGGCATTCCGCAAAAGCGTGAAGAAAAGTCCGCCAATACCGACCGGGCTGGCGGAAATAACCAGATCGTTTTTAATCACCTCTTCCATTACTTCAGACAGGCGGCTTTCAGTCGCGAGGTTAAACTTCATAAGAGGCCAATCTTTGACTTCGTGGTAAAAATCGAGGTATTCAGAGGCGTTGATATCGTTGTAAGATCGACCGATCAACAACAGATTGTCCCCTTTTTTTCTAAATCTTGGCAAAAGAAGCTGATCCCTGCTTTTCAGTTTTCCGAAAAGGCTGATGATCAAAGTGGGCGGAACAAAACCTTCGTCACCCGAATAGTCATAATGCAATTTACGCTGGGAAAATTTCAGGTTAAAACTTTTCGCGGCAGCGTCTAAGCCCAACCGGGCAGCCATTACCATCTCCTGGGCGATCGGATTGGCAAACTCGACATGGTTCATGAAACTACTGATCGAAACAGGCACTGCACCGAAACTGACCAATCTTCTTACCGCTTTCGCCACCAAAATCTGGGCAGCAGTGAAGGGGTCAACAGCAAGCCTCCGGTGATCGGCATAGATCGTCATGGAATAGAACCGCTCATCATCATCTAATTGAAAAATACCCGAGTCATCGGTGTTATCGATGCTCATTTGGGCGGGATCAAGGTCCGGGGCAGCGAACTCATTGAAAATATTGACCGGAGAAAGGTGAGGAATGGCAAGCATCGAATAGATGACACTTTGCAGATCTTCAGGCTCAGCAATCTGATCTATGGTAAAAGGTTTTGGACTGTTTTCACTCATGACCGTTCAGTTTTTTGACAAAGATAATTGATTCGTTGAAATAGTCATGAGTAGAGTATTACCAATCCATGAAGAGATTTAAACAGGGACTAAATGTATATTTTATGAATAATTTTCATCCGGAACGTTCCTTTTTTCCTAATTTAGCTTCCTTAAAAAGAAACATTATGTCAAAAATTGCACTTATTACCGGCGCAACCTCAGGGATTGGTGCCGCCACTTCCCATATCCTGGCATCCAACGGTTTTGACCTGATCCTGACAGGCAGGCGAAACAAACGTCTGGTTGAACTCGAACTAGAACTTGCTACTAAATACAAAGCAAAATGCCTGATTCTTTGTTTCGATGTCACGAAATTGGAGCAGGTTCAAACAGCCCTCGACTCCCTGCCGGGAAACTGGATGGCGATAGATGTGCTGGTTAACAATGCCGGACTGGCAGTCGGAATGGATACGGTCGATAGCGGGGAAATTGAAGATTGGGAACGGATGATCGATACCAATGTGAAAGGGTTGCTTTACCTGTTGAGGAAGGTAACCCCCTGGATGAAAGAACGTAAATCAGGGCATATTATCAACATCTCCTCCCTTGCGGGCAAAGATCCATACCCGTCGGGCAGTGTCTATTGCGCGACCAAACAAGCAGTAGAAGCTATCTCTCACGCCATGCGCATCGAACTGTTGCCCTTTGGGGTCAAAGTCTCAACCATTGCACCGGGAATGGTCGACACCGAATTTTCCAATGTCCGTTTCAAGGGTGACAATGACCGGGCAAGGGGAGTATACAAAGGGATCACGCCCCTTTTGCCTGTTGATATTGCTGAAACTATTTTATTTATGGTAACCCGACCCGCCCACGTTAACATCGCTGATCTGCTGATAATGCCTGCTGCACAAGGTTCTTCCCGCGATGTTTTCCGAAATTCCTAACCAGGGACCTTAAAAAAGAAAAGGATTAAATAGCTACTTTTGTTCAAAATTTACACCATGAAATACCCATGAGGAAGTTTTCACACAAGCGAAAATAAATATTTGGGTATTCCATTTGTCCATTAAAACAAATTATTAACAGATGAAGATTGAAGTATCCAACGGGGAGATCGCTGATAAATTGACTATTATCGAAATCAAACTGGAGAAGATAAAAGACCCCGCAAAATTGACCAACCTGAAGAACGAATACGAAGTAGTCAATCAGGCAATGGGCACGATCATGGATAAATCCCATCCGCTTTATCGCCAGCTCTATGAAATCAACACCCGTTTGTGGGCCATCGAAGATCATATCCGCGACCTCGAACGTGCCAAAGATTTTGGGGACGATTTTGTCGAGACTGCGCGGTCCGTTTACTTTATCAACGATGATCGCTCAGACGTGAAACGTAAAATAAACGAATTTACCGGCTCCAAACTGTTCGAAGAAAAAAGCTACGAAGAATATAAATAAGATGTGCCTAATGTACTTTGCATTCCGGGTACTCCCAACTTTAGGCACTTTAGGCACTTTTAATGAAAAAAATATTAGTTTTCCGCCTTTCCGCAATGGGGGATGTTGCCCTGACTGTTCCGGTGATCCGCAACGTCATCGAAAATAACAGTGATTTACAAATCATCCTGGTGACAAGGCCATTTTTTGCACCCTTCTTTTTTGGCATTCCCCGCTTAAAACTTTATTTCCCTAAATTAGAGGGAAAACACAAAGGGTTAAAAGGGCTCTACCGACTTTTTGCCGATCTGAGGGAAATGGGTCCTTATGAAGGGATAATTGACCTGCACGACGTAATCCGAACGAAGATTGTCTCGTTTTTTTTCTGGTTAATAGGGGTACCCGTCTATTCCATCAACAAAGGGAGAAAAGAGAAGAACCGGATCATCCGGACAAAGAAGATCACAGTCTTAAAACATTCTACCCAACGCTACGCAGATACTTTTATCAAAGCCGGAATTGGTGCCCGGATAGGTGAAGCCCCTTACATCGACTACTCAACAGAGGCTTTTCAAAATGCAAGAAGTTATCTTTTGGGAAAAATTCCGGAGAAGGGGACACTGAAAATCGGACTCTCCCCTTTTGCCAATACCGAACCAAAAATCTGGGGATTGGAAAATTTTAAAGAGTTGATCTCCCTCATTAACCAGAACCACAAGACCGTATTTTTTCTGTTTGGCGGCGGCGAAAAAGAGTTAAAATTGTTGAGCCAGCTCGAAAAGCACAGTGAGAATATCCACATGGTAGCAGGAAAATACACACTTTCTGAGGAGATTGCCATGATACGCATGCTCGACCTGATGATCGCCATGGACTCGTCCAACATGCACCTGGCCTCACTTTCAGGCGTCAAAACGATTTCCGTTTGGGGAGGTACTCATCCCGCTTTTGGCTTTTCTGCACTGGGCCAACCGGACGAATACCACATCCAACCGCCCGAAGGTATTTTAACTTGCCGGCCTTGTTCCGTATTCGGGGCAAAACCCTGTATCTATCCAACGCTCAGGTGCATGGAGCTGATCAAGGCGAAGGATATTTATGAAACGTTAGTCAGGCTGGATGTATTGAATCCGAAGTCTAAAAACGGAGAGTAGTTTTGGAGGGCTGTTGGCAGTTAGCTATTAGCTATTGGCGGAGGGGTCTCATCTGCCAGAATTTCTGATACACCCGTGACTGCCAAAATAGTGTCGCGATGCGGCTAAACTCCGGAGTTGAACTCGCCCAGTCTCCCCTTCGACTAAGCTCAGGGACCGGTCACAACTTCTCATTTTCCCAGCGCTCACCCTCCCGTTTCTTCGTTTCACGTTTCCCTCTTCTTTCGCCCCTCTCCTCTTATCCACCGCTTAAAGTTCCCTTTCCGCTGGCGGTAAGCTTTGTTACTTCTGTCAAATTTAAGCAGGAGATTAATTGCCTTTTCGGCCGGTTTACCGCACAAAGCAGCATATTCGGAAGCAATCAGCCGGAGCGTCTCTTCATCGGTATCCAACTGACGGAAATTCTGAATCCCCTGTTCAAACCCTACCGGGATAAACTTCATCCTGTTAAGGTCGACCACAGCAAAATGATATTGGTCTCCCTCTTTTCGGATCAGGGTATTTCCCGGTGAATAATCGAGGTGATAAATGCCCTGCCGGTGCAGGTGCGACCAGGTAAAATGCACCCATTGCACAAGGATATTTTGCTTGTCGGGAATCAGATTGTTCAGCACATCCCGCAAGGTGAAGTCGTTTCTGTCATTCAACGACACATAGAAACTTTCTCTCAATTTCCCATTGGCCAAACACTCGACATAGGCAACCGGGACGGGTGTCGATGCCCCGGCATCCAGAAAACGTCGGGCATTCTGAAAAGAACGGGCAGCCTTGGAGCCCCTCAGATGCACATAGGCATAACGATTGACCAGATTAGGTAGCTTAAACGCTTTGACATTCAACTCAAATCCGGCTTCCTCAAATACTTTCACTTCGTTGCGGTCTTTAAAGATTGAAGTGCCATGATCCGGAAAATAGTCAGGAAGGTTCCTGACCCACTCTTTCAACGCCTCGTAACCGGGAGTGATTTTATATTGAATTTTGGTACACATCATAAAGACTGATTCATAAAACCCTGTTTTTTCAAAACCTCAAGAAGCATATTTGAAAAAAGTACATTATCTGCTTTTTTGTAGCGAACATCTGTAAATACCTGGGCCAGACTCTCTTTATGGTTTTCAGCAACAAATTTCTGATACTCCGGCATGGACTCTTTGTCTGCATAGATCCGGGCTATGTCACCTGCAGTGTAATCCTGGTAAGTCTCTTTGTGCACCACGGCCGCCAACGGCAAACGGTCGATCAATGGCGGGTTTTCGTCCGGCCAGCCAATCGTAACGGTGGTAACCGGGACTACACCTACCGGGAGGTGTAATAATTCAATAATCTTCCCTGCAAGATAGGTCGTTGTGCCCAGGTAGCAGATGCCTAATCCTTTGCTTTCGGCGGCCAGACAGACATTTTGTGCAACCAGTAACGCATCGATGGCAGCCGTTACAAAGGAGAGAAAATTATCATATCCGGGTTGGGCATTGTTTTGCAGGCACCATTTGTTGAACCGGTTGAAATCGGCGCAGAAAGTAAGTACCACAGGGGCATTCTCCACCATCGGCTGGTTGAAATGACATCCGGCCAACTGCTTTTTCATCTCCGCATCGCGGTTTACAACGATACTGTACACCTGCATATTCCCGGTAGTTGAAGCCCTTGTACCGGCCGTCAGTATTGTATTCAACAGTTCGTCCGAAATAGCTTCACCTGAATATTTCCGGATGGTGCGGTGCTGCATAATGGTATCCAACATGAAATAGATTTTGTGCAAAGATAACAGCAATCTGCATAATGCAGTAAAGACGTTGCATGCAACGTCTTTACCATCCTATTTAAATTCAATTTTAAATGTCACCACTTCCCAGTCGGGCAATTTGGAGGGTTTTGCAATGACCTGTTCCAATCTTCACGCCGTTTAATCCATCTGAGCCACTGAGTTTCGTCCAGAAGAATCCATACAGCGCAATCACAGCAAAGCAGGCGGCCGGGACCACGTAGCCCGCCGACATGCCATCTGCATCGGCTATTGCCCCCATTACTTTAGGCAATACGGCACCCCCCATAATGGCCATAACAATGAACGAAGATGCCACCTTCGATCTTTCTCCCAATCCAAAGATACCCAGCGAGAAAATAGTGGGAAACATGATTGACATAAAGAAAAAGCTAAGGAAAACTGCCATTACTGACACCCAGCCTAATTTGGCTACAATAATAAACATTAAAAGCACATTTATAAAGGCATAGAGACCCAGCATTTTATGCGCCTTGGTAACCCGCAGGATAAACGAACCTGTAAAACGACCTAAAAGGAACAATGGGAATGCCATCCACGACATGAGGGAGGTAGCCCCCTTCTCCGTAAGGAAGTAAGCCCCATTCCGAAGAATTGAGCCATTCTCTCCACCTATAAACCAGCTTGATTTTAAGCTTTCGCCTATTGCCGGGACCTCTTCGACCATGTAGTTGATAAAAAAACTGAATATGCCGGCCTGTGCCGCCACATAAAGGAACTGCGAAATAGTGGCGCCGGTAAAGTGAGGCGCCGACCAGATACTGCTTTTGTGAATCAAGCTTTTCCTTTTCAGTGTGATAAAGACAATTGAAGCCACACCAGCAACAACGGTAGCAACATCGAACACAATAGCCAAAGTATGGTTTAAGGCAACCATGGCCTTAGGATCGGCAAGCGTCTCCCTGTCCATATAAAACAATTGGGCAAAGAAGCGGAAAATCATACCCAAAGCAAAACTGAACAAAATGGCACAAACATACAAGAGGATGGTTGACAACAGGCTTTGTTGGCCAAATACGTCGACTTTGGCTGTTTTGCTTTC
>JAMDDG010000427.1:0-12537 GCA_023488865.1 Bacteroidota bacterium
GATAGTATTATTAATATCTTCTTCATATCAAAAATTATTATGTGTATATCCTATAATCATTTATTAGAATAACTTATAACTCATAATTCATAACTCATAATTCCTTCTCTACCACCCTTTGTTTTGAACCAGGGCGTTATACTTGACAACTTCCCTTTCAGGAAGAGGTCCCGAATGCATATATTCATTATTATATGAACGCGGTTCAACATCGACTACCGTTAGATTTGTTTTGTTAATATTGATCCCTTTGGCAGTCTCTGTCAAATCGGCTTTCCACCGGCGCAAATCCCAGAAACGGAAGCCCTCAAAACAAAGCTCAAGCCTTCTTTCATTCCGGATTAATTTCCTCATATCATCTTTGGTGGTTATGGAGATAAGGTAATTGTCAGGTTGTGAAATACCGGCACGTTTCCGGATAGCCGCAATCACATTACGGGCCGAAAAACCATTTGACCCTGTCCCATCCGGGCCATAGGCTTCATTGGCCGCTTCGGCATAAATAAGGAATAATTCAGTAAATCGCATATGAACTTCATAATGTTTCTTTGTAGAGGTCGAAACAGGGTTCATGTTCACATCTTCCCGTAATAATTTTTTCAGGTAGTAGCCAGTACGGGTTGATGTCTGTATTGAGTCCTTGGCATTATTGCCACCTCCTACACCGGTAGTGATGGCTTTACCGGACATTGTATTGCCATTATAAATGATGTACAATGCCAGGCGTGGATCACGGTTAGCATAAGGAGATGCAGGATTAAAATTGCTTAACGGATTCGTTACCGGATAACCATTCTTTGCCGGAAATGCATCGACCAGATTCTGCGTTGGATTAACATAGCCAAGTCCATAAAGTGACGGTGGAAAATTTGACTGTTCCCTTGTATTCGTTGTTGCAATTGCCCTGCGCCATAACATCTCAATTTGGTCTTTATTTTGTGCCAGATTGATGGCATCCACCCTGGCCGCTTCATAAAACCTGTGACCGTTTGGATCCAGCCCGGCTATTCCGCCAATACCGGTAATTGCAGCCCCCGCGTAACCGGCAGCTTTCACCCACAAGGCAGGATCATTGTTTGTGTTGAATGCAGGGCTCGCGGCCAATAAGGCCACACGCGCTTTCATCGCTTTTACAATGCGCCCGCTAATTCGTTGATTGGCCCGAAGGCCAAAAACAGAATTATAGTTAGTCACGTTCACACCCTCTAATCCCGGCGGAAGCTGGCTCGCAAGTGTGATGTTTTTATAGTCGTCCATGGTAAGGTACTCAAGCGCCTTGTCAAAATCGGAATAGATCTGATTAACAGATTCGGCAAAAGTAGCCCTGGGAACATTGAAGTTATCACTCACATTAATGAATTTATCATAAAGCGGAATCCCCAACAATCTATTGTCTGCGCCAACACCTCCAATTGTTTGTAAAAGATGGTACTCGAACAAACCTCTTAAAGCATACGCCTCGCCTTTAAAGCGCCTGACGAACATCGTGTTAATTTCGCTATTGCTCCACTTCCAGGCAACCGTGTCAATAATACTGATGAAATTATTCAGGTATAAAATGGCAGAATTGCAATTATCCCATTGGTTTACAGGATTGTATAAGGCTGACCACTGGCCCGTGGCCATTCGAAGGTAGTCGTTTAACTTATTGTTTGTTACCGCATCATCCGTTGCAACATCGTTAAAACTTAAATAGTTGGTTGGAATTTTAGCGTATGCTGTCATTAACAAGCCTTCGGCAAATGCCGGATCCTTATAGATCCGATCAATAGTACTATGATTATCATTTTCGGGTTCCAGTAATTTCTTACAAGCACCAAAGGAGATTGACAATATCAATAGTAAGGAGTATATTTTCAGGTACCTCATGATGATTTTTTATTTAGTTGATTAAAACATTGTTTTTACACCCAATGAAAAAGACCGGTATTGTGGTTCACTTCCAATATTCAATTCCCTGTAATTCTTATATTTGGAAAAAGTAAGAAGATTTGAAGCATCCACATGAAAAGTTAGATTTTCCATTTTTAACATTTTGGCAACTTTCTCAGGCATTTCGTAGGTCAGCTGCATCCTGTTCACGGTAAAGTAGTTATTCCTATATTGCCAGAAAGTTGAGAGATAGTAGTTATTGGTGTTAGCCAATGAGCTTAACCTCGGGGAAGTCGCGGTTGTTTTTGTCGCCTCTGTCCAGCGGTTTAAGATATATTCCGAATACTTATTATTGCCATCTCCCCGGTAGTAATTATTGTTGAGATAACCATCAGCTCCTATACTTCCAGTTCCTAAAGCGAACAAAGTAAAGTTCTTATAGGATATTTTCAGGTTTAATCCGTATGAAAACGGCGCCTGCCAACGACCAATCTGAACTTCATCATTTGCATCAATGACCCCGTCGTGGTTTTGGTCAACATATTTAATATCTCCGGGTTTTACAATGCCGAATGCCTGAATCGCATGGTTGGCAATATCATTCGCATCCATAAAAAATCCATCAGCAACAAGACCAAATCTTGCATCGATCGGGCGGCCGGTCCTGTATTGATATTGATTGGCGAAGATCTCATCTCTTTTTACAACCTTGGATGTGGCGTACAACGCATTAGCCCCAATAACAAATGAGAAATCACCGAAACTCCTGTTGTAAGACAACCCTAATTCTGCCCCCTTGTAGGAGTTACTATTAAAGTTTTGGTAAGGAATGTAATCGTAATAAAAACTTGAATATTGGGTTTGAGGCCTTGTTATTTGATCAAAATATTCGCTCGTGAAAACATTTGCATCCACAGAAAGTTGATGATCAAAGAATAAGCCTTCAAATCCGAAATTAATTTCTTTGCGTTTCTCAAAAGCGAGTTGGCTGTTGCCCCCATACCTTGAAACCGTTCCCGAGTTTGACCATGTTCCTTCGTACCAGGAATAACCTCCCGAATTGGCATAAATATTATCATAATAGAAAAACCCATCTATCCCGGCATCGGAGTTCATTTGACCGCCCGATAATCGAAGCTTCAAATAGTTAACAGATGAAACCGATGACATAAAATCCTCTGAACTGATCACCCATGCTAAACCCAAAGATGGAGAAAAAGCGCCTCGGTTCCCAACAGGCAACTTAACCGAATTAACATAGGCGCTGCTGAAATCAAGCATGTACTTATTTTTGTAAATGTACCCCAGGCGCAAACCTAAATTAAGATTTTTATTCCCCTGAAAGTCCCCTTGTGCCTTGTACCTGTTCCCGTAGCCCAGCAGGGACCCACTGATATGGTGTACACCGCCGAAAGTCCTGTCATAGTCGAACATACCATAAAAACCAAATCTTCGCTGGTAGGAAGGGTTTCCAACATTCTGGGTGCCACTGCGCGTATCAATGCCATATTTAGTCAAACTTGCAATTGAATCAGCTGCTACGTTCCAGATAGGGGTATAAACAGCGTAAGAATTATCAACAGCCTGGTCATATCTTGTATAAAAATCAAAGCTCACATTGGTATGAAACGCAAGTCCCTTTACAAATCGCTTCAGGTCAAAATCTATCCTGTTGTTGAATGAAAAAGTACGTTGAATATTCTCATTGACTCCTCCGGAATAACCATTCGCAAATGCATTCGTTAAATAACTCGATGTCCCTCCAAGCAAATACATCCCGTTAACATCATTTTTGCGCCCTTTTAATAATGCATTGTCAGGATCGATTAAGCTGATGGGGATCAACGGCGCGAATAAATTTGGCTGCCTGGTAGAGGCCTCGCCCCAGTAATTCCCAACAGGGCCTTTATTATTATTTAAAACAGCAACAGCATCGAGGGAGCTTTTTATCCAGTAGTTGATTTTAAGATCAACATTTCCCCGTACATTGAATCTGTTTTGTATCGCAGATTTTCCCTCTCCAAAATTTAGAAGGCTTCCTGTCTGGTCCCAGCCTAAATTTGAATAATAGGTAGCTACATCATTGCCTCCTGACAGCTCTGTCATTATTCTGGAAAAAGGTTTTACATCTTTGAGATATTCCTTCGAATAATAATCTACATTCGGATAACGGTAGGGGTTTCCGTATGTATAGTTGGCAATAGTTGCTGCGTCATACTGGGGGGCAAGCCCGTCGTTTATCTTGGCTTCATTGTAAAGCTCCATGTAATCAGCTGATGATAAATATTCAGGCAAGGCCGTAGGTGTTGAAACACCATAAAAACCAGATACATTAACCTGCTTTTTATAAGCCTGCCCTCTTTTGGTTGTGATCAATACCACACCGTTTACCGATGCGTTCCCATACAATATGGATGAATTAATGTCTTTAAGAACAGTTATCTGGTCAACTTCCGCCAGATTAATGGTATTAATATCGCGGGGCAATCCGTCAACAATAAACAATGCATTACCTATACCACGGATATTCGAACCGCCTAATAAACCTGGAACACGACCGGACAAAGCGCCAGTAACACTCTGGATGTTATCATATTTAAGGATATCGGTGGGTTCAAGGACGCTGACAGCATTAACTAAATCACCCCTTTTCGCCTTTCCAAAAGCAACATTTATGGCATCTTTCTCACTGTACAGGAACAAGGAGGCTTTTAATGAAAACTCTTTCAGATTATTATATTCCCCTGATCTGTAAATAGCCGGGTCATAACCATCAGATTCAATAAGTAGGTCTGTCTTTCCGGAAACTATGATCGTAAACTTGCCGGAGGCATCTGTTTTTGCAACAACTGCCCCTTCGTTACCATAAATAGTTGCCCCCTTTATTGGATTGCCATTCCGGTCTTTCACAACAGACTCAATGGTTGAAGTATTCTCTTTCTTTTGTTTTTGGGCTGTAACTTTTGTAGAGGAAAGCAATAACACGAAACTTAGAAAGATTAATATTTGGATATATCTTTTCTTCATTTTATAAGATTTTTTAGTTGATTATTTGATGACCTACCAGCCGGGATTTTGTGGAAACTCTTTATACTGTTTTGTATAGCTCACCTGGAATGGCAACCAGTTATGTTTTTTATCAGCAACCCTTGTCACGACTACTCTTTCCATAATATTTATGGGTTTTTTAGTTATTGGGTCACGGTCAAAATCAATGGCTGTTTTCTCCTTATATTTAGTTTCTTGCCACAAATTCCATCTGCGCAAATCGAAAAAACGGTGGCCTTCAAATGCAAGTTCCACGGCCCGTTCACGAATAAGTTCCTCCATGAAAGCTTGTTTGGATCCTGTGAATTTGCTGTCAAGGTTTGGTAATTGTGCACGGTTCCTGATAACGTTTAATGCCTGTTCGGCTGTAATGCTTCCGGGTGCACTGCCCTGTGGTGTTCCATAACCCTGAAGGACTGCTTCTGCATACATCAGGTAAACATCAGCCAGTCGCATAAAAGGATTATAAGCTTGGAAGTTCCACCATTTATTGTCCCATGGGTTACACCCCATTGGTGTCCATTTTTTATAAAGATAACCTGTTACACTACCGCTGTTACCTCCTTTGTGACGGCCACCATTGTATAATTGAGCAAAGCGGTCAAGTCCGGCACCAGTGCTTGTGACAATTTGATCCCCGTCCACAATAATATCTTTATAAAAACGGGGTTCCCGGTTTACCCAGGGATCCTTTGGGTTATAACCTGAAAGGGGGTCATCAATCGGCAAGCCATTGGCCATGCCATAATTTTTTATATAATTTTGTGTTGGTACTTCAACCCTGCTGTTACCGGCTGCAAATTGGACAGGATTACTGGTTCTGTTGGTACACCATCTCGTAAAGCCAGGGATATATACCGTAGGGTTCATGATCACTTCAGTTCCTCCCGACCTCAAGGTGTTACCGGGTGACCAGACCCAGAAATTATCTGTCCACGTGGCCCAGGGCTGAAGTTTATAAGCCCCCGTTTCATTACATATCTTAATAACCTCTGCAAAAACTGTTGCTGCCTGTTTGCACAGTTCGGCATCAAAAGAATTGTTTCCTGTAGACTCCTCATTCATCATTGGGCTTGCTGCATACAACAAGGCTTTAGCCATGAAACTTAATGCATGAATTTTCGTAATGCGTTGCTGATTATTACCAAGGGTTACTTTCCCAACTTCAGTGTCATCCCACTTCACGGGGAGTAAAGCTGCAGCCGCTTCGAAATCTTTTGTAGCTTTTAAAGCTGTTTCCCTGTAATTAAGCCTGGGTATTTTTAATTCACCTGTTGATGTCATCACGGTATCAATATAAGGCAATCCGCCCCAAAAACGGCTCAGCTCAAAATGGAACCACGCCCTGAAAAATAAACACTGTCCCTTAATAATGTCTTTCTCTTCCTGGGTACCATTTAATAAATCCAGTTTGGCCAAACCCATATTGGCCTTTCTGATACCATACCATGAGAGTGGCCATACCCTTTTTGTCATTGGGTTCAAATTAGTGTTAGCTGAACCTCCTGTGAGGAATCCATTCGTATTCCAGTAATTTCCATCGTCAAAGAATATAGGTGCATTAGATAGGACTTCATCGGCCATATTGAAATTCCAAAAGAAATTGCCTCCAATGGTTTTGCTATAATCCTGAATACAATTATACATCTCCTCAACCCATCCCTGAAAACTGGTAAAATTACCGAATACATCTTTCTCAGTAATAGTAGCTTCCGGAGCTTTGTCGAGGTAGCTTTCGCATGATCCTAAAGTCAGCCCCATGATCATGACCCCGGCAATAAAGCTTAGCTTATCGTTTTTTATCTTGTTTTTCATAATTTCAGGTTATTAAAAAGTTAATTCAACACCGAGGTTAATACGTCTGCTTGTAGGATAGGTTCCCTGACTGGCATCCCCGCTACCCTCCTGGGCCGAAGACTCCCTGTCATCAGGTAGGTCGGACCAGAAAAAAAGGTTATTCCCGTTCAGGTATATCCTAAGGGATGACAACCCTGCATTTTTAACCAACTTGCCCTGAAAAGTGTAAGCAATTTCTGCTGTTTTCAGCCTGAGGTAGGAGGCATCAAAAAGCCAAAAGTCCCCGATATTTTGTCCCTGTGTTTTCCATCTCGGAAGGTAAGCGGTTGCATTCGGGTTATCTTTGGACCAATAATCTGATACTTGGTTAAAAACAACATCCTGGTAATTGGCAAAGTTATTGAGTGGGACACTACGCGATACATTAGTAACGCCATAAAACTGAACCATAACACTAAACCCTTTATAATCGGCGCCTAATGACAAATTAAAGGTGTTTTGAGGGACTGAGGAGTATCCATAAGGAGCACTGTCATCGGATCCTTTAATCAAACCGTCAGCATTAAAATCAAGGATGTTATAAAAACCAGGAAGTTTGGCCAGGTCATTGGTTTCTGTCGGGACACTCGCGTAAACCTCGTCCCAGTTATTATAAAAACCGCTTCTAATTAGGGAGCGCGATTGGCCAATAGTATATCCTTGTGCCTTTTGATATGCCGCCAACAAAGGCGGATCATCTCTGAACAATATCTTATTTGTAGTGTGAGATATTGCTAAATTCGCATAGTAATTAAATCCACTGGTAGTTCTCTTTTGGAACTTCAGTTCAATTTCATGCCCTTTTGATTTCACCTGGCCCAGGTTAGTGCTTGGCGGGGTGGCGCCAAAGTACGGAGGGATATTCCTTGAACTTCCTGCAAGCAATATATCTGTTCTGTCTTCCGTAAAATAATCGTAATTTAATGAGATCGTATTATTAAATAACCCCATCTCAAAGCCATAGTTATTCTTAAGGGCTTTTTCCCAGTGAATATCCGGGTTGCCAACAATCGATTCTCTATACCAAGAATATGGGCTCGTTTGGTTAGGGTTTTGGTTCATTCGGCCGGCACCGCCATAGGCGAATTGTGAGGCATACAACCATCTTCCTCCACTCACTTTGTCATCGCCTACCATACCAATGCTATAACGAAGCTTCAACCTGTTGATCCAGTCAACTTTAAAGAATTTTTCATTTGAAACAACCCAGCCAAGACCAACAGAAGGGAAGAAAGCAAAACGGTAGCCGGGACCAAATTGTTCTGACCCGTTATAAGCCCCATTCATTTCAAATAAATATTTCGAATTATAATCATAGGTGGTACGGAAAACCCAGTCTTCACGGTAATTCTTGAACATACTTCCATTTGCATATTCTTCCCGTTTAATCACCCCCATCGCCCCAATATTGTGTAAGCCAAATTTACGGGCATAATTTATCTGAAACTGGTACATTAATCTCCTGACAACCGGAATATTGCTCCACAATCCAGGGAATGGTGTCGTTCTTGCCGATATAACTTCCTGTCTCACAAACCAGGGCCGCACGGTCCAGTCAAATTGATTAGTTGAAATGACAGGATAGAGTCGAGTATACTCGCTTGGATCCTGATTTGGGCCGGTATACAAATCCCAAAGTATATATTTTTCAAATGTATTACCAGTTGCGTCCGGAATAGTAGTGCCATTTTCAGAAATACCGGAATTTGATTGTATGCTATTATCATAATATACCGATCCCTTAGCGTTCAACCCCTTGGTTATGAAATCGAGGTTTTGCTCCAACGCGAAATCAGCATTCAATTCTACTGTACGTGTTTCCACTGTCCCGCTATTAAAAAAGTAAGCTACAGGATTTGGTAACAATTCGAGAGGCAATTTAAAAGACACTCCGAAGCGCCCATCAGTGTATTGAGGAAGATAGGCATCAGGTGGCATAGCATATACTGCAGCCCATGTACGTGGATTAATGCCCAGTACTCCACTCATGTAATCATTGATAGTATTTTTTTGACTATAATATCCTGATAAATTTACCTTCAGTTTAGTTGTTTTAGTCACATTGAAGTCAAGATTATTCCTGAAATTAAAGCGGTCAAAGTCATAGTTGGGGTCGTAACCTTTATGATTGTCATATTTCACCATCATATCACCTTCATGTAAGTAGGATAATGAACTGAAATAATTAACAAAATTGGTTCCCCCCTGAATATTCAATGTTGCACGGTGAGAGAGACTTACATCCTTGAACATTGCCTTCTGCCAGTCAACATTTGGAAATATATAAGCATCTTCTGCAGTCTGAGGTACCTTAAAGTGTTTAGACAATTGATAAGGTATATAATCCGCCCAGGAAGGTTCATTAAGAGGTGTTTCACGTTCAATTGATTCGTTCCTGGCCTGCTGGGCGTTATATGAATCCATCTTTGAAGGCAATTTCGAGACCGATACTGCGGTTGCATTATAAGAAAAAGATAGTTTGGGCTTACCTATTGTACCTCTTTTGGTGGTTATCAGTATAACCCCGTTTGCACCTTTAACACCGAACACTGCTGTTGCTGAAGCATCCTTTAATATTGATATATTTTCAACCTCGCTTACGTCCAAGTTGTCCATGCCCCTTTCTACACCGTCGACCAGGATTAATGCCTGACCCCCGTTCCATGTATTCTGTCCGCGAATATAGATGGATGTAGCGCTTTCTCCTCTTCTTACACCTCCGGGTTCTCCGGAAGCGGTGACGGTTATAACACCGGGAAGTTGCCCTGTTAAAGCTTGCTTCAAATCGGTAACATTCCCCGATTTCATTAGTTGTTCATTTGTGGTTTGTGAAATAGCCCCCACTATACTCTCTTTCTTTTGTACGCCATAACCCACAACAACAACCTCGTCAACGCCGACTATAGCTTCTTCAAGAACAATCGTTAAGATAGTCTGGTTTCCAAGGGTTATTTCCTGTGTTTTCATCCCTATAAATGAAAATACGAGTATTTGGGCATCGGCAGGCACAGATAGTTTGAACTGCCCATCGGTATCGGTAATTGTCCCGATGGTGGTGCCTTTCACAATAACCGTTGCTCCTGGGATGGGATCCCCTTTAATATCCTTAACCACCCCGGTTAGTTTCTTATCTGCCGCCATTAGTTCTTCTAAGGGCGCTGGCAGTTCTATAACACCGGTAACAGGATTACGTTTTCCAATACCAATCTGCCGGTCAAAAATCCGGTAGGTCAATTCGGACGACTTAAAAATTTGATCTAAAATTTTATCAATTGTTTGACCTTCAACATTAACATCAATTTTTTGGTCCAAATCGACTACTTTGTCGTAGAAAACAAAAATAAACTCACTCTGTTTTTCAACTTCACTGATCAAATCTCTCAACGTGGCATTCTTCAAATGAATAGACAATGTGGTCTGTGAATAACCACTATTGGCCATCAATGATGCGGCAGAAATCAATAAAAACAGCAGACATAACTTCATTGTCAGCAATAATTTCTTCCAGTTCCTGTTCAAGGGAACAAAAAACTTGTTTTTTTTCATAAATTTGCTTTCGATTTTAATTTGCAATTATTTAACAAGAACGTGCAGTTAAAACATTGGGCAGGTTATATTAGGAGTATAGCCTGTCTTTTTTGTTTTTTTACATAGAAATAGTTTTTAATCCCGCATAGGCATACTTATTTAATTTTAGCTGATAATATTATATTCCCATCAATTATTTTATAATCAACCGGAGCTATGAAACTGATAACATCAAAAACTTCCCGGCATTCAGTTTTAAGGTCCAACTTCCCTGTCAGGGTCATATCTTTCACTTTATCATCATTAAACTGAATATTCACATCATAATATCGCGATAATTTTCTGGCTATATTATCGATTCTCTCGTTTGTACAATACATCCAGCCATCTTTCCAGGAGACGTATTCCAGCACATTGGCTTTCCCAAGGGAGGATTTTTCGGTAGCATTGTCCAAGGTAAATAATTCACTTTCTTTCATCACTATTTTTTGCGACTTCACGATAGCCTGTACGCTACCTTTCACAAGAACGATTGTAGAGTTGGTTTCATCAGGATATGATTTAATATTAAATTCGGTACCCAATACCTTAACGTCCAAATGGCCGGTTTTCACAATAAAAGGCCAACCGGCATCATGAGCGACGTCGAGATATGCCTCTCCGCTGATATAGATTTCCCTTGACTTTTTATTGAATGTCACCGGATAAATCACCTGGCTCCCTGAGTTCAGATATAACCTGGTGCCATCTGAAAAGGTCAAACTGGACCGTTTGCCTTTGGGTACTAACAATTGATTAAATGCTTCCTTGTCCGGATTATTAGGAGAGGATGTTTCATTGTTGAAAGTCACAGAATCAACCAGGATCTCTCCATTCTGATTATACCTGATGGAAGGATCTTTAGTGGCAAACCGTTTTTCAGAATTGTCGGAAAGAATCAGTTTAACCTCATTCCCTTCAGGTTCCATCATTGTCATGGAAGTATAATTTACGGATGTATTCCGATTTTCAATTATCCGGAACAATACCCCAACACTAATACCAATGATTAAAACAATAGATGCCGCGACAGACCAGGCATTCATGAACCTGACCTTTCGTTGAGGGTTTAGGGTTTTTGACTGGATATTTAACCAAACATTTCTGACATCGTCATCTTTTGGCCTCTTTTTTTCTGTCTGAAACTTCGCCAGGATGTATTTTGCCTGGTCAATAGACTCTTTTTCTGAAGGATGGCCGGCAATATATTGTTTCCAATATTGATCACTCTCAGCAGTGGGATTCTTCACCCAGTCAACAAAGAATTGATCATCTACGAAATCCTGAAATTTATTTTGTGGAACTGAATTCATTACAAAAATTTATTATTTACCCATAAATGAGAAAATAGGTCCTTTTGTAACCAATATTTTTCATGTTTTTTTACCCTAAATACAAAAAAACAATCAAAATATTGCATATCAGATGTTTGACGGTTCAGTTGAAATAGTTGTGGGGAAAGTATCTTAACTTTTGAAGATTGGATAGTCAGATTGAATCTTCATTTGATATAGCAACATGGGATTGCTTTCACGAAGTTTCGGAATGGTGCTTGTTGTATCAAGAGAGGTGGATGGAACATTAAACCGTTGTGGGACGATAAGATCAGCGATCAGAAAAGAGCAAGAATTTAATTTATAATTACCTGTATATCAGCAGATTGCTTCGTCGTTCCGACTCGCAATGACGGTATGCTGTTGATTTTGTGCGTGTGGAGAGAAGGAGGCGGGCGGTGATTCTGCCATTACCGAAAACTGATGACCCGCCTCCTTCTCTCCACACGCACCTCCAAAAAAATGATCCGTCATTGCGACCGCGAGGCACGAGCGGGAAGCAATCTGTCGCCTTCCCACTCCTCGCCTCGTCCAACGACCACTTACGGCACCCGTCATTGGTACCACTGCCTGTCCCGATGATAATCGGGAAGGCACGAAGTGTGAAGCAATCTGAAGCATTACTTGAATCAAAAACTGTGCAGATCATACACAAATTTAGTAATCTGCTCCCTGTCATTCTCACATTGTGGCCAAATTTTTTGGGTTCTCACTCGCAATGACGGTCGCTAGTAGTTCAGTTGGAAGATTAACTCTTTTTTAAGAAAGGTATTTTACAAATAATTGATAAAAGGATAATTATCTTAGTTGATATCGCTTTGCGTAATCTTTCCATTCCATGACAAATTAAGTTTCGTGATGCCTGATAACTTAAATTCAT
>JAMDDG010000427.1:13001-19113 GCA_023488865.1 Bacteroidota bacterium
TTCTTTCCATCACCCCAAATCTATACATTTTTCACTTTTTTTAACATCTTTTTTACATTGAAAATAAAAATTAGAAAGATGTATTTTGTTGCGATCGTCGTTTCAACCAAGAAATATTCCAATTGCGAAGAAAGTATTTGTAAATTTACCGGTTCGGAAAATCGAACAACCTCAAAGTTTTCTATGACTGAAAGTCTTAAAAATCAATATATTGAAATTAAGGGGGCGAAAGTCCACAACCTTAAAAATATCGACTTAAAAATTCCCAGGAACAAATTGGTTGTGATAACCGGTCTTTCAGGTTCCGGAAAATCGTCTTTGGCTTTTGATACTTTGTTTGCAGAAGGACAGCGGCGCTACGTCGAATCCCTCTCCTCGTATGCCCGCCAGTTCCTGGGGCGGATGGACAAGCCTGAAGTTGATTATATCAAGGGAATTCCGCCTGCTATTGCTATTGAGCAGAAAGTCAACACCCGCAACCCGAGATCCACCGTTGGTACTTCTACCGAGATTTACGATTACATCAAATTGCTTTATGCAAGAATTGGTAAAACTTATTCCCCTGTTTCCGGCAGCATCGTTCAAAGACATGAGGTTGTGGATGTAGTCAATTATTTAACCGCATTCCCGGTAGGGACTAAAATAACCATTGTGGCCCCCATGCTTCCTGGTAAGAAAAGAACTTTTCAAAAGGAGGCGGAATTGTTGTTGCAACAAGGGTTTACAAGACTTGAATTAGACGGGGAAATTGTGAAAATCAGCGATCTGGGGGAATATAAAAAGACACCTTCGGAGGTCAATGTATTAATTGACCGGATTCCGGTAGCTGAGGATGAAGATTTCCCTTCCCGGCTGGCGGATTCCATTCAAACTGCCTTTTTTGAAGGAAAAGGCGAGTGCCTGACCCGGGTTGAACTAAGTGATCGAACGGAGACAAATAAATTTTCCAATCGTTTTGAAGCGGATGGCATCACTTTCGAAGAACCAACCCTTCATCTCTTCAGTTTTAACAATCCGATCGGCGCTTGTCCGGTTTGTGAGGGATACGGAAAAACCATCGGCATCGATGAGGACCTGGTAGTCCCCAATAAATCACTCTCCGTATTCAGCGATGCGATTGTATGCTGGAAAGGGGAAAAAATGGGCGAATGGAAAGAGCAATTAGTGAAAAATGCAGCCAAATTCGGCTTCCCAATCCACAAACCTTATTACCAGCTGACTACCGAACAAAAGAGATTACTTTGGACAGGGAACCCCTATTTTGAAGGATTAAATGATTTTTTCAGGCAATTGGAAGAGCAAACCTACAAAATCCAATACCGGGTCATGTTGTCGCGTTACAGGGGCAAGACTACCTGTCCGGAGTGCGGGGGCACCCGTTTAAAAAAGGAGGCATCCTATGTCAAAGTTGGCCAAAAATCAGTTACTGAGCTGGTTAATCTTCCGGTTACGGAATTGCAGCTCTTTTTTAAAAAACTGAAATTATCTGATACAGAACAGGTTATTGCAGAGAGACTGCTGATCGAGATCAACAACCGAATTGAGTTTTTGTGTGATGTCGGACTCGGGTACCTCACCCTGAACCGGCTCTCTTCCACTTTATCAGGAGGTGAATCCCAGCGCATTAACTTAGCCACCTCATTGGGAAGCAGCTTGGTTGGATCGATGTATATCCTCGATGAACCTTCCATCGGGTTGCATCCCAGGGATACCGGCCGATTGATTAAGGTACTGCGAAAATTGCAACAGCTTGGGAATAGTGTCATTGTTGTCGAGCACGATGAGGAGATCATGCGCGCAGCTGATTATCTGATCGATATCGGCCCGTTGGCCGGACAGCACGGCGGTGAGGTTGTTTTCGAGGGTACACACGAAGAGCTCATTCTAAACCCGGTCAGCCAGACTGCCAAATATCTGACCGGGGCTGAGAAAATCCCGCTTCCCGAACGGCGACGGAAATGGAACGATTATATTGAAATCACAGGCGCCAGGGAGAATAACCTGAAAGGGTTTGATGTTAAATTTCCCCTTAACACCCTGACCGTTATCACCGGTGTGAGTGGATCAGGCAAATCATCGTTAGTCAAACGCATTCTTTACCCGGCCCTGATGAAATATTATGGCGGTTATGGCGAGAAAACGGGCGATCATTCCGAACTTTCCGGCGATCTTGGCAGAATCACCGCGGTTGAGTTTGTTGACCAGAACCCTATCGGGAAATCATCCCGGTCGAACCCGGTCACTTACCTCAAAGTTTACGATGAAATAAGAAAATTGTATGCTGACCAGCCTGCTGCAAAAATCAATGGATTTACCCCCTCTCATTTTTCTTTTAACATCGACGGGGGAAGGTGTGAAACCTGCCAGGGTGAAGGAGAGATCAAAGTAGAAATGCAGTTCATGGCGGATATTCTCCTGACCTGTGAGAGTTGCGGTGGCAAGCGTTTCAAACCGGATGTGCTTGATGTGAACTACCGGAATAAAAATATTTATGAACTTCTTGAGATGACCGTGGATGAAGCCATCGATTTTTTCAATGAAAAACCTACCGGGAAGAAGATTGCCAAAAAGTTGCAGCCATTGCAGGATGTAGGCCTGGGATATGTCCACCTCGGACAATCCTCCAGTACACTCTCCGGAGGAGAAAGCCAACGGGTCAAGTTAGCCTCTTTTCTGGCTAAAGAGAAAGAGGGGGCAACCCTTTTCATCTTTGACGAACCTACCACCGGACTTCATTTTCACGACATCCGAAAGCTGCTTGATTCGATGAATGCCCTGATTTCCAGAGGCCATTCGATTCTGGTCATAGAACACAACCCCGAAGTGATCAAAGTCGCCGATTGGGTGATCGATCTCGGTCCGGAAGGTGGGGAAAAAGGCGGATACAAGCTGTTCGAAGGAACCCCCGATGGCCTGGCAGAATGTACAGCTTCATTTACAGGATCTTTTCTCAAAAGCCACCATTTTATCGGATAAATTGTTCAACTCAGCATGCCCCTTTTCCCTTGGGTAAATAATTTTATCTTTGTCTCAATTTAATTGGAAAATTGCACCCAATGGAAAAATTGGACAAATTAAACCGTTTAAAATCTGCCTTCAGGTCGGGCAATCAGGAATTGATCGATCATGCATTGGAGGAGATAAAAAACGTGGGTGATGATACTTATATTGCTCCATTAATCGAGTTCATACACCAGGCATCGTCTAAAGAGATCAAAGAAAATATTTTTCAGCTCTTTGTTGATTTAAAACATGAAAATTCTGTAGATCAGCTGATTAGTGAATTAAAAAATGAAAAGGACCTGGATGTCCTGCAACGATTGGTGGCCTGTTGCTGGCAGAATGGATTGGATTACAGCCGGCACCTTCCCTATTTTGTTCAATTGGTTCTTGACCAGGAGTTCCAAATAGCTTTCGAGGCTTTTACCGTAATTGAAAATATGTGTGGTAAAATTGAGGGAGATGTTGAAACGATGCTAATCGAAAAAATTGGGAAGAGTATTCCTACCGCGGAAGACCGAAAGCAATATTTGTTGAAGGGATTGCTCGATATTATCCCACATATTCCTCCGGACAAGGACCCTGTGGACTTTTAACCGTTTTTTTTATGAAGAAACAGACAACAGCCCATCTTAGTGGTTTTTCCGTAAACCATTCAAGCTCTGATAAGAAATGGTCAGTTATCCTGATTGTTCTTTGCTTTGGACTGTTTTCTTCTTTGATTTCGAGGGCACAGGACCCACAGTTCTCTCAGTTTTACTCCAATCCGTTGTATCTGAACCCTGCTTTTGCCGGCACCAGCACATACCCCAGAATTGTCGCCAATTACCGCAATCAGTGGCCCAGTTCGGGGAATACTTTCGCGACCTACGACCTCTCGTACGACAAATATATACTTGGGATGAAAGGCGCCATTGGCTTTCAGGCACTTTACGACAGGGAGGTAAACGGCAGTATCAATACGGTTCAGGGTTCTTTCGTGTATTGTTACCATACCAAAGTAAACGATCGGCTTTACTTTACTTCCGCTTTGCAAGCCGGATTTATTTTAAAGCAATTTAATACGCAAAACCTGATTTTCCCGGGCATGATCAACCAGGAGAATGGAACGGTTACCGGAGATTATGCCATACCGGTAGAAAGCGGACAGAAAATCTTCCCCGACTTTTCTTTTGGTATGGTGGGACAACAGGATAATGTCTACTTCGGCTTTGCCGTGAACCACCTGACACAACCCAACCAATCCATTGTTGAAGGGGATAAATCCGGTAATTTGCCGATGAAGTTTACTTTACATGTCGGGGCAAAAACCCATGATTATATCCGGGCTTTATTTTCCAAAGAATACTCGCTCTCTCCAAATGTCATCTATCAGCAACAAGGGGTTTTTAAACAGTTAAACCTGGGGATGTACATGGTGACCAACTCCCTCACTTTTGGGGCCTGGTTCCGAAACAACCTTTCTGCCCGGCCCGACGCCGTTATCGCGATGGTCGGTTATTCGACGCACTACTTTCAATTCGGGTACAGCTTTGATTATGTCCTCTCCGACCTTTCCCTTTACAGCATGGGCTCTCATGAAATATCGCTCATTTTTTATCTTGAAAGAAATCTCAAAAGGAGAAATTTCAACAATACCATGCGGATACCAACCATGTAAATTTTGGATTTTGGAATCGGTTCCTGGTCAAAATTGAGGGGGCGAGGGGGTGAAGGGGCGAAGGGGCGAAGGGGTGAAAGGGTGAAAGGGTGAAGGGGTGAAGGGGTGAAGGGGTGAAGGGGTGAAGGGGTAAGGAAAATTTCGAAATACTTCAATAAACCAGCGTAACGGTGCCATTCTGAGCATGAAATTTTCCTAAAAAATCCACAAAGTTGAGTATCCAGACGTAGCTCCCGGCCGGTGCAAACAAACCGTCAGCCAAATGTCCGTCCCATCCTTTCAATTCATCTTTGCACTCGTAAATGACATCGTTCCATCTGCTGATGATTTTGAGATGGTACCCCTTTTGATTGACCCCGTTGCAATAGGGAAGAAACACCCTGTCGATCAAATTTGGTGCGTTGGGGGTAAATGCATTGGGCGCAAATATCTTGTTTAAAGCGATCATTACCACATCCGAAATAGTATCCGTGCATCCAAATTGATTGGCCGATTCCAACAACACCCTTCTGGGACCCACAACCTCGTACAAGTGGGTTGGATCTTTCATGCGGGAGATTTTCCCGTCATTGAAATCCCACAAATAGTGGTCAGCGCCCAAAGATTGATTGGTAAAAATCGCGGCAGGATTTTCGTTGCCCAGGATTTTTTGGTTGATCGTAAAAGCAGCTGTAGGCTCGGGATAAACCGTAATAAGTCCGGGTTGATACAAAGTATCCTTGCAACCGGTCGTATTAGAAGCAGCATAAAGGGTGATGTCATTTTTCTGGTCCGGAACCGTGTAGGTATGTGATACTTTTGACCCCAACCCGGTATTACCATCCCCGTAATTCCAGGAGTAATCCACCTGATCAACCTTATCTCCGGTCAACGCATTCAATGAAACCTCATAGGGTATGCAGCCGGCGCTATCCGCCGTCTGCAGGGCAAATTTAGGGATCCGCTGCAAAATCAGGGATTTGTTTTCACTGATGCATCCGTATTTTGAGATCACCTGCAATTGAATCTCTGCTTTGGGTTTTTCCAGCAGATCAAAGGTCACCGGTCCTTTGGTATCACCGGGATCTTTGATCAGTTCGTTTGGCAAAAAAGAGGACAAATCCCAATGGTAGTGATCCTTATCATCAGCCGAGCCGGTATAGAACAGGGATTGGGGACCAAGTTCAAGACAGGTGTTATCTTTGACAGAGAAATCAACGGTCGGGACCGGTGCAACATACAGGACATCCGCTTTTTTTACCGTGTTGACACACTTTTTGTCTGTGGTAGCGGTTAGCTGAACCGTGTAGTGCCCCTCTGTTGCATAGGTATGCGAGGCATCTTTCCCGTTGTGCTCAGTAATTCCGTCACCCCAATCCCACAGGTAATCAACCACATTCTCCGTATTGGTGGCCGAAAAATTAAATTGGAAAGGCTGGCACAACAGCGTGTCCAAGGCGGTGAAATCGAGAT
>JAMDDG010000353.1 GCA_023488865.1 Bacteroidota bacterium
GGGCACAGCAAATGCTCAATTTAAGAGTATGTTATAAAAGCGGATACAACAGAAAGCTACATGAACTAATAACACATTACCAAAATGTTGCCTAATTTATGTCAAAAGGGAATTTTGTCGTACACCCCGATAAGACTAATAAAATAAAATGGTTTGAGGATATTAACAAGAAAATAAATCCTAAACTTCTAAAGAATTAATAGTCAATAAGATATGTGAAACAGAAAAAAACAAGTTCTAACGTTAACTATATACTAATTTAAAATTATTGGACCATGTTGAAAACAAATCGTATTCTTAGTACAACCTTATTTTCGGCTTTATCTGTAATACCGAGTATTACGCAAGCCCAAAAACAGGTAAAGGTGAGGCCAAATATACTTTTGGTAATAGCAGATGACATGTCGTTAAATGCAGGTGCTTATGGTGATTCATTTGCTAAAACACCCAACTTTGATAAAGTAGCCAAAAATGGGGTTTTATTCACCAATTCATTTTGTGTTGCTCCAACTTGTACTGCATCGCGTTCATCTGTATTAACCGGAAGATATTCACACAACCTCGAAGCCGCCGGCGATTTATGGAGTTTATTCCCTAAAAAATTTATAACGTATCCAAAAATTTTAGAAGAAGCAGGATATAGTGTCGGATATATCAAAAAAGGGTGGGGGCCGGGTGAATATGAAGAAGGTGGCTGGGCAGATAATCCCGCAGGATGGCTTCAGGATAGTTTTAAGGAATTTTTAGACCACAGTATGGCACTAAATAAACCTTTTTGCTTTTGGCATGGCAGCCATTGTCCTCATCGTCCCTATAAAAAAGGAATTGGTGAAGAGTTTGGGTTTGATCCTAAAAAAGTGCCGGTTCCGGAAAATCTACCAAACACAGAAGAGGTTCGACGGGACCTGACCGATTACTACTATTATGTCAAAAAATTTGATGATGAATTAGGCGAAATACTTGATATTCTTGATAAGGCCAAGCAGCTCCAGAATACGATTATTATTGTTACCAGCGACAATGGCATGCCTTTCCCCCGTTCAAAAGCCTCTTTGTACGACATTGGTACACGAATGCCGTTCGCTGTAATGTGGAAAGGGAAGATAGAAGCTGGTAAGATAATTTCTGATCAAATCAGCCATGTCGATATAGCCCCTACATTTTTAGAAGCTGCAGGCTTGCCAATTCCTAGTGATATGGAAGGACTGAGTCTTTTGTCCTTAATTACAAAAGGCGAGCATTTAAAACGGGAAGAAGTTCATTGTGAACGTGAAAGACATGCATATAACTCAAGGGAAAACCACGGAAGTTATCCATCACGCAGTATAAGGGATAAAGATTACCTGTTGATAAAGAACTTTAGGCCCGATCGTTGGCCCGGTGGAAGTCCAATTAATTCTTATAACAATGCAGGAGGTTTTGGTGATGTGGATGGATCTCCTTCAAAGGAATATATTCTTGATCATAAAGAAGATATAAAGATAGAACCTTATTTTAAAATGGCTTTTGGTTTACGACCTGCAGTTGAATTATACGACCTGAAAAAAGATCCAAATCAGTTTAAAAACCTGGCTCAGGATTCCAAATATGCAGAAGTAGTCAAAACGATGGAAAACAAGTTGGTCAAATGGATGAAAAACACAAATGATCCTCGCGCTTTTGGGGAAACAGACATCTGGGATACATACCCCTATTTTGGTAAGAAATAAGGACTGGAAGGAATTGAGTGCTGAGCAGCCCGAGAATGCATCCAAAGTAAACAAACTCAATCAGAACAGAATAATTAACCCATTACTGGGCAGTCTTATTTTTTAGGATAAACAAAAAAACTATTATTTCATGAAAAGAATGCATGTAGTTACATTATTGAGCTTTTTAGTTATATGCTATAAAGAAACAAAAGCTACCGCAAAGCCCAATGTAGTACTTATCATTTCAGATCAATGGTCGACGCGGGTGTCTGATGGATCTGGCAATTATAATAATGGAATACAAACTCCAAGTATTGACCGTTTGGCTACAGAAGGGATACGGCTTACTCAAAGCTATAGTTCATACCCTTTGTGTTCACCGGCCCGGGCAAGTTTTTTTACCGGGCTTTACCCACACAATCATAAAGTTGTCAAAAATGAAGAGCAATACGAGCGGACTAAAAGTATGCCTGACCCCGGTGCCGTCTCAACATTAGGCAGAGAATTTAAAAAAGCCGGATATGAAACCGCATATTTCGGCAAAGAGCATGCGGCCAACTATGGCTGGGAAGGTATTGAAAAGTTCGGTTCCATGAAATATTCTTCAGGAGGCATGCTTGCTGAAGGGTCTGCATATGATCAAATTTTTACGAAAGATGCGGTTGAATTTATAAAGCAACCGCATGACAAACCGTTCTATATGACGCTTTCCCTTATCAACCCACATGATATTTGCAAAGTGCTGGGAGGCAAAGTCAAGGGTGCCACTTTTGCCGATGCTATCCACTTCTGCCGCGATGACGAAGAACTTTATTTGCGGTTTCAACAACGTCCGGGAGTACCATCGAACCATAATTCTCCTTATATTAAAGGTATGATCCGTGATAAAGATTACATGTATGAGGAAGTGTTGAATCAGAGTGAAAACGATTGGAAAAGATACATATCCGCATATTACCTGTTGATTGAAAAAACCGACTGGTACATTGGATTAGTGATGGATGCCCTACTCCAGTCAGGGTTGGAAGAAAATACGATAGTGGTTTTCACGACTGACCACGGAGATATGATGGGAAGCCATAAACTCATAGCTAAAACTACCTTTTATGAAGAATCTGCCAAAACTATGATGATTATCCGTTACCCGGGAAAAATTAAAGCTGGTACAGTAGATGATAAATCGTTGGTTGGCAGTATCGACCTTATGCCAACACTCCTGGATATGAGTGACCTGAACATTCCTGAAAACTTGGACGGCAAAAGCTTTAAGTCGCGTTGCTACGGGAAAAACGGGAGTGATTTCTCAATATTATACTCTGTAAATGCAAATGGCCGGATGGTACGGTTCGGTCAATACAAGTACGTGCATAGTGAAGTGTATGGTAAAGAATACGAGATCCTTTTCGATTTAGGGGAAGACCCCGGCGAGACCACAAATGTATTCAGCAACCCAGATTATAATGAGGTTTCCATGCAGGGGCGCAAATTATTAAACAAGTGGATGCAAAAAGAAAATATCGGGCTGACTTTTATAAATTAGCATGCAAATCGTGGAAAATGAAGGCCAGAAACTCTATTTTAGATCGTGTCGATAATGGGTGGAGTTCAACAAACATTCCTCGTTTGAATGATACCCAAAAAATGCTTTCATTAGGTGCTCCGGCAGAGCTGAAAAAGCAGGTGCTCTAAAATTCTGGGAATACACTCCTACTCATTTCCAAATTATCAAATTGTCTTCATTCTTACCACCGCCATTCTTTTCCTTCCATCCATCAAAACATCCAGCGAATGTTCAAAACGCACCCATCTGATAAATTTTCCTTCGCGGATCAGTTCCTGCGATGCCAACAACTTCATGTTAACAAATTCGTTTCCATCCACCAGGGGTACTGAAAAATAGCCAACATTCATGGAGGTTACATTGTGGAAAAAATGGGATCCCAATGAGGCATCGAGTGGAAAATCGGGCAATCCGATCTCAACAATCACTTTGGCATTGTTGATGTGGGCCCACCTGACGGGGATACCGGTGTATTCATCGCGGGTACCCCACCTGCCGGGACCGATCAATACATATTTCCGGTCGGCATCGCAGAGCAATTTGTTGAATTCCAATATCTCGGCTGCTATTTCCTTGGTCCTGGTCCGGTCGAAACTATCAATATCAACATAAAGCACATCCTGGATACCTTTAATTTTGCCGTTTCCCATCC
>JAMDDG010000300.1 GCA_023488865.1 Bacteroidota bacterium
TATTTCATCTTTCACAACCATAACCCAAAGGTACTAAATTCTCTTTCACGGGCAAAACCACCTGGTAAACTTGCTGGTTGATGTATGAGATCCCACTCAATAAACCTTTAATTTGACAATACTGAATGAGTTCTCATACATTAGATCCCAACAAATAAAACTTGAGTTTAATACCCCCTTTTCGTCAATCGGGAAAGAGAGTCCCATTATATTCTTCGGGGATGCACAAAACGATTCCTGCGGAACGTAAAAAGGGCAATCACTTTCGAAGTTCTGGGATTGCAGGAGGTAGGTGGGTGAGCCGCAAAAGGCTTGCAATGACAGGGATTTTAGGATTATCAATTAGGGGAGAATCAAGTCATTGGCCGTCCTCTTTTCTCCGTAATGCTCGTCCAAAAACTGATCGAGGGATTTTAAGTTACTGTTCTTCTTCATATTCCCGTTTTATTTTTGTTCCTGGCCAACAACAGTGGAACGTTAGGTACTGGTAGTCTATGTTTTATAATCAGTTTGTCTTTTCAACGAAGTTACTTCAATTAGCTGAGAAGAACGACTTTTGAAGGCATTAGTTTTCTGATAACGAAGCACGAAAACCCGGCTTGCAGGTAGTTTGCTGTTTCATGTCGGGTCTCGTCCCTCAACCACACGAAGCCTTAGTTATTATCGGCTGGGCTTTATCATGTCAATTCATTTTCTTGTATTTTTTTTATCACTAGTTGCAACGTTGACAATAAATTGTCGATATCAATCTTGTCAATTTGCTTGTCAATAATCCATTTTAGATTTGATTTTGCCGAAATAAAATTGCCAGATTTTTCTAATTCATGCCTGAAAAAAGAAATAATTGAATCCGAATTACTTACTTTTTTGCGAATTTCCTCAAATCCTGTGTAAAGACTCTGCTTAAAAACTGAGTCAGGTGGATAACCAAAAAGCAAACCAACAAATCCATCGCTAAACGGTAAATTTAAAGAAAATCCTTTTGAACCCCAGCGAAAAAATAATCCATTTGATTTAGCAAACTCTAATAATTGCCCGAATAGAGATTTACCATTCCTGTCCAAAGCATCAATAAATTTTTTCTCATCGACTTTTGGTAACTGAGAAATTGATTTAATCTCACTGCGAATAAAAGTATCATCACCAACAACAAAATCAATTGTAATCATTTTTTCGGATGCATAGTTTAAGAAATACTTAAATTCCATGCAATAGATATCTATTCCTTTCTTTCGCAAATAGATAGCCGTTTGTTTTATAGCAGGACTAATATCTTGAGCAACAATTACGAGCTTTGAAGCTTTATTAAATGATACATTCTCAACAACTTTTGATTCAAAGTGCTCTTGATGATAAATATCTAATGATGATTCTTCACCAATGTAGTTTTGGAAAATCCCATTGAGCTGCTCATAATCCAAATTATCAACGAAAGATGCATATTCTAAAAGTTGTGCAACCGTCTCCCGAGGAGATTTTCCACGTTTGAGTTCAATGACAACAGTATTCCCGAAACTGTCAAGCCCCAGCAAATCAATCCAGGAGCCTAAATTCGTCAATACCTGGCGACCAATTATTAAAATTTTACCGTCATCGAAAAAATTTTCCGGATTATTTTCCAAAATCATTTCAAGGTCGGATTCTTTATTATCATTGCTGAAAATATGCTCTTTATAGTGAATCAGCTTTCCCTTATTATCAATTGTAAATAATTTCATAGTTGTCGTGTTGTGTCTGTCTTAGCCTTGCCGGTAACTCGCTTATATCAATTATGCCTGAATTCACCTGAATCTCTCCTCACCTCCCGCCAATTTTACCACATTACCCATACCACCTCCTCGTCCTGCTGGTACTCTTCAAACAGTCGATGGCGGTATTGACATTGCTGACCACCTGGAAGTCGAACATGCCCACACAGATAAAGTCGGCGCCGTTGTTGTAGGCCCATTTGAAACCGTCTTGGGGTTCGATGGCGCCGGCGGCCAGCACTTTAAAGCCCATCACCGGCACTGTGGCCTTGCTGACGAAATCGACGGTTCGCTCGGGGAAGAGGCAGAACATATTGTTGTGGAAACGGTTGTGGTCGAGGTACTCCTTGCCGTCGACCTCGAACGGGAAACGATTTTCGCGCGGGTGGGCCGACCAGTACTGGTCGTGGTGCATGGTCTTCATGTAGTAATCGGGGATAATGCCCTGGTCGGCACAGGCAATCAGCGACTCGACGGAGTGGGCGCCTAATCCGGCGGTATAACCCTGCTGGCGGATATGTTCCAGCATCTTCCCTATCACCTCGATCTTGTTGTCGCGCACCAGCCAGTCGCACCAGTTGCCCTGTACCTGGATGATGTCCACCCCAAAATCGATGGCTTTGTCGATATTCTCGAAAAAGAGTTTCGGATCGGTGCCGGAGCCCACTTGTGCCAGCTTCGAGTTATTCAAATTGGGCGCTACCTGGGTAATCACCTTGATTTTGCTGCCCGTGATCTTCTTGTATTTCGCCAGCAACGGATTGGAGGCAAAGCCGATGTTGATGGTGTTGATCCCCGCCTGCTCGGCCAGGATCAGCGTTTCGTATACTTTTTGTTCGGTGTTGTATGCCTTGAAAAGGGTGGAGACGTAGATCAGGTCGCGCGAGTGGGCCCAACCGCCAATCAGGTTGCCGCCTGCTATCAGCCGGCTGATCTCGTGTTTGCCGATTTTGCCCTTGGGCAATTCGCCTTTCAGCTCGTTCAGCGCCGTCTGTTTCACCTGGATGGTCGCGCCGCTCATCACATCCACGCCATAGGTTTTGTAATTGTTCACGGCGCCCCAGCCCATCGCGCCCAGTACCGGCAGCGTCGCCAGATTTTTGATCGCTTCGCGCCTTGAGCTGCTGCTCTCGGTTGCAGCCACCGGTGATTTACGGCTTTCGCGGTAGCTTTTTATCAGGACATCGAGACTGAATCCTGCTTCACGGTAGAAGAAGAGGAAGAGCAGGGCGGCGGCTTCGATAAAAAGCCGGTCCACAATAAAGAGATGTCCCTCGGCGGTGCTCAGCAACGGATTGCCGAAGGGGGGATAAGCAAAATAGTACAGTGTCAGCAGCAGGGCGCCGGCAAGCGCGGCGAAGCGGCTGAGAAGTCCAACGAACAGGGCCAGGCCAATCAGCACAAGCCCGTACATGTTCAGCAAATCTGTAAGTTTCAAAAGAACCGGCGAGCTGGCTAAAAACTGGTAAAATCCGGAAAAGGCGCCGGAGGTGTGGAGCAAAAAACCGGATGCCGTCCAGTCGCCTTGGGCAATTTTGGAAACTCCTTCGTAGAGGAAATGCCAGCCGATGGCGACCCGCAAAAGGGTGATCAATAATCGCTGGTAAGTTTGCGCGTTGTTATTTTTCATGAGTCAAAGATTTGCTTTTTAGTACCTAAGCTGATGCATATTTACTCCTTAGATTCTTCTCAGGCCTTTCGCCTGCATTGGTCAGTCAAACAAAAATAAAGAAATAATTGGCATTTCGTAAAAAAAACAGACAAAAGACTGAAATTGATTCTCTTCTGTCTCCGAAATTTGTCCGAAAACAACACTTGTTTTTCTTTTTGTCCTTTCTTTGCCCGGTGATTTGCTTATCTTTGGAGCTGGATTGCTCCCGTCTTTGATTAAACAAAAGACTCGTTTTCAAGACTAATAGCTTATAGCTAAAGGTCAATTGCTAAGAATAATTTCACAACAAATAGAAATCACAGTATGAGAAAAACAGTGATTATGTTTTTTGCCATGTGCCTCCTGACGGCAACCATGGCCCAGGCTAAAAAAACGGAAAACAAAGAACAGGTACAGGAAAAGAAGATCCAGTCGCTCCTGAAGAAAATGACCTTGGAAGAAAAGGTGGGCCTGTTGCACGCCAACT
>JAMDDG010000188.1 GCA_023488865.1 Bacteroidota bacterium
ATACGGTAACCTATGATAAAACATTTGGGGTTCATCATGTGAATATATTGGGGGGATATACTGCCCAGGAAAACAATTATGAGTCATTAGGTGGCACCCGTAAAGCTCTTTTTGCTGAAGATAAGTCACTTTGGTACCTGAACGCAGGAAGTACGGATGGACAGACAAATGCAAACGATGCAACCACGAATGCAATTACTTCGTTTTTATTCAGGACCGATTATTCGTTCAAAGGGAAATACATATTTACAGGTACCTTACGTGCCGATGCCTCTTCCCGGTTTCCAAAAAGTAACCGTACCGGTTATTTCCCTTCAGTTGCATTAGCATGGAGAATGTCTGATGAAAGTTTTATGAAAGGGATAGATTGGATTTCCAATTTAAAAATTCGTGGCAGTTGGGGGCAAATTGGCAACGATAAAATTGGTGACTTCAGGTACGTTGCATTAGCGACTACTTCGCTCAGTGATTACGCTATTTTTAATAACCAGATCCAACGGGGATCAACGGTCAACGGATTGGTAAATTCAGATATTACCTGGGAAATCAGCGAGTCGAAAAACATGGGTTTTGAGTTGGGGCTTTTTAAAGGTAAGTTTTCAATGGAATTTGATTATTATTCCAGGATAACAAAAGATATGCTTGTTAATGTGGGAGTGCCGGCTACTGCAGGATTGGATGCAACTGAAGGGAATGTTGGATCGGTAGAAAACAAAGGGGTCGATTTGTCCTTAAACTGGAAAGAAAAACGTGGTGATTTTTGGTACAATGTCAGGTTGACAGGTACCACGACAAACAACAAAGTACTTGATCTGGGTACTGAAAAACAACTCATTGGTGGTTGGAAAGGAGTAACCAGGACCGTGGTTGGCGAACCAATCGGGTATTTCTACGGATATAAGGCAATTGGCGTTTTCCAAAACCAGGCAGAAATAGATGCCCACGCTAAACAAACCAATGCCCATCCCGGTGATTTGAAATTTGAAGACATTAATAAGGATGGTATAATCGACGCCAATGACCGGACTAAAATTGGCGAAAGTATTCCAAAACTATTGGCAGGTACCAACATTACTTTGGGTTATAAAGATTTTGAACTGGGGGTTGACATGTATGGTTCTTTTGGTTCTGATATCTTTAATGCAAAATCAATGGAGTCCTATTCTTCAGAAGATAACTTCTCAAAAGAATATCTTGGCCGCTGGACTGGCGAAGGCACAAGCAATACTATCCCCCGGATTACATTTGGTGGGCCTAATAAAGAATTCTCTACAAACTGGCTTGGAAATGGTAATTTTTGGAAAATTCAGAATATTAGGCTGGCTTACACTGTTAATCCGTCAATTCTGAGAAAAACACCGATATCAAAAGCCCAGGTTTACATTAGCGGGAACAACCTCTATTACTTCTCAAACTACAACGGGCCAACACCGGAGATTGCAAGCAATAATCCAAGAGCGTCCAGTATCGACAGACAAGTGTACCCATTGGTATCAGTCTATAAAATTGGCGCAACAATAACCTTCTAAATTTCCAGAATCATGAAAAATATAAAACACTTATTGATATTAGCCCTGATCGTTACAAGTTTCTCGTGTACCAAAGAATTTCTTGATAAACAACCACTTGGAGAGCCATCTTCCAGTATTCTTTATAATACGGAAGGAGGGATCCAGTTGATGCTGAACGCTGTTTACGGGCAGACCAGGGACTTTGGACAATCTGGTTTTGGATGGTTTGTTGTAAAAGAACTTGGCGCCGATGATACTGAGCCAGGCAGTAATGCCGGTGATGGCAGCGTTCCTCGCATGAGGGATTTTAGCAATTTTAAATACCTGACCACTATGAATGATCTAAATTCATTTTGGTCAAGTGGATATGCTTTAATTGCCAAGGCGAACCTGGTAATCCAATATGCTCCGAAAGTAGAATTTAAAGACCCTGCATTACGGGAAAGGTTAATGGCTGAAGCAAAGTTCTTAAGGTCTGAAGTTTACTTTAACCTGGTGAGGGGATGGGGGGGTGTGCCCATTATGACTGAAGTGGCTGGTAGTCCGGCTGAAGCTTCAATTGTAACACCCAGATCTTCTGAAGCCGAAGTTTATGCATTTATTGAAAAGGACCTGAAAGATGCAATTGCAGCCTTACCCTTAAAAAAAGGATATCCTGCAAGTGAATTAGGAAGGGTAACAAAAGGGGCAGCGCAAACTTTGCTTGCACAGGTTTACCTGCACCAAAATAAATACAGCGATTGTCTGTTACAGGCAATGAATGTAATTAATTCAGGTGAATATCGTTTGTTTGATAAATACTTTAAAGTTTCACATCCTGATTATGAAAACAAGGATGAATCAATTTATGAAGTCCAATATACGTATAGGACTGAAAGGGATATGCCAAACACTTGGCAACAATGGCAAGGAGTCAGGGGATCAGGAAGTGGTTGGGGATTTTTCTCGCCAAGTGCAAACCTTGCCTCTTCATACGTTCCTGATGATCCGCGAAAAGAATATAATATTTATTTCAAAGGTGAACCGTGGCCATATTCTGGTGAAACAAATATAAAGTGGGAAGCAGGGACAGATCCAAGGGCAAACCAAAAAACCATGCTCCCACGTCCATTCCCTGCAGGTTTTGCAGGGCAATCCCCGCTTAACAGGGTAGTTTTAAGATATGCCGATGTATTGTTGATGGCCGCCGAATGCAACAACGAACTTGGAAACCCAACAGAGGCGCTGAAATACCTGGAAATGATACGGGCACGGGCACGAGAAGGCAAAAATGTATTGCCTCAAATTACAACTACCGATAAAATGAAACTTCGCCACCTGATTTGGGATGAAAGAAGGTGGGAGTTGGCATTGGAAGGCTACCGGGCTTTTGATATCCGCCGTTACAATAAAATTGAGCCGGGATTTGCAACAGCTCTTTATCACGCTATCGGAAAAACGGATTACACCGAACCTAAACATTTGTTATACCCAATTCCTCAAGCTGAAATTGATTTTGATGTAAATAAAGTATTGACCCAAAATCCCGGGTGGTAGTCTTTGCATGGATTTTTTAGTTTAGTTGTTTTTTTCGATTATTTAAAAGGCTGCCTGGCAGGTTACCGGGCAGTCTTTTTTAAACAAGCGCAACAAATAGTATATCAGGGATTACAACTTTAATTAGTTATAAAAAATGTATTTCTAACTAAAAACAACTGAAATGGCATCTGAAAAAAAAATTAACAGGCGAAATTTTATTTCCCAGACTGCAGCCACAGGACTGGGATTAACGATTATTCCGTCACACGTACTTGGAGGTCAGGGAAGAACTGCTCCGGGTGATAAATTGAATGTTGCCCTTATTGGCTCAGGGACTCAAGCGTTGAAACTACTACCTGATTGGCTAAAACGGGATGAATTACAGTTTATTTCAGTTTGCGACCCAAACAGGGAAAGTTACGATTATCCGTTGTGGGGAAAACCGAAAGGTGAAACACAGGGCGCTCCCGGCGGGCGCGAAATCGGTCGTAAACGGATAAATGAGTTTTACGCGGAAAAAAGCGGTAAAAATTCGTATGATGGCTGCAGTACTTATGCCGATTTCAGGGAACTGCTGGAAAAAGAAAACGGGTTGGATGCCATTTTCATCATGACTCCCGACCATTTACATGCCACCATTGCCCTGGCCGCGATGAAGAAAAAATTGAGTGTTGCCACACATAAGCCGATTGCGAATTTCATGCACGAAATCCGTCTGGCCTGCAACATGGCTAAAAAAACAGGAGTCGCTACACAATGTTTTGCTTTTCAGGATCCGGAAGAACTTTACACACTGAAAACCTGGATTGACAGTGGCGTGATTGGAAAGGTGAAAGAGTTGCACCGCTGG
>JAMDDG010000016.1 GCA_023488865.1 Bacteroidota bacterium
ACGCTACGTTTACCCTGTTCAAAATCATCAAACTTAACCCATTCTTTCATTTTTATTCCAAATCGGTTTCCGACGGGAATATAAAAAACAGCGGAAACTCATTCACTGCCTCATTGTTTACTGAAATCAAGTTGCCCTGGAATACGAGTGTCGGGGTTGATCTTTCTTTGCCCGGCAAAGAATATTACTTGCAGGGTTTTTACCAAAACAATTTCAGGATAGATTACCTCTATGGAAACATGAATATTTTGAAAGGAAAAGGGATGCTCATGGCTGGAATAATCAATCCTTTCACCATTTTGACAACCGAGACACGGGAAGTCTGGGATAACACCCAACTATTCACAAAAAACAGGATGGACAATCAAATGTTTTTTATCAAGTTTTCTTACTCATTTAATGTCGGCCCTACGATTAAAACACTGCAACGCACCTATAATATGGAACGCGACAAGTAAAAAAGAGTTGCTACCGATTTCTTGTTGGTGGTTATCTCCGTCTCCCTGATTGGGTTTTTAGCCGCCTGGTACCCCGTTAGGTTTATTTCAGACAAGTTGTTCAGCGACGAAGCGCATTAAACTACAATGTCAAGCTATTGAGGGGAGAGTCACAAATTATTATGATTCAGTAACTCTATCATTCTTTCAGTAAAACCTTTAGCCTGATTATATAAATTCAAAACTGTTTCTTCATCATATGATACAAAATCATCATAATCACCAGTTTGTCTTCTATCATATAAGTCTGAAAAGAATCTTCCATCTTCTTTTGAAACTAATCCAGATTGAACAAAATGAAGTCCAAACATTTGTCGTATTCCTTTGTGTGAATTAGTCTCAATATTTTTCAATAGCAGTAATGCACTAACGGCATAGTAACAAGAATAATATATTCTATTGACCGTCGCATTCCAAAAACCATTCTGCATCAATGTGTCAGCCTCCATAAACGTCTCCGAAGAACGGTTTATTCGATATCTAATTAAATTTTCAGAGTCTCCTGTCATAACAATATCCCTTCCTTTTTTATGTTCTTGTAAAACGGGGTTACTGTATGCCTGGATTCCCAATCATTGCGGCTAAATATAACAGGGCTAATGATTTTGCCAGTCTCAAACTCTAAGTCGTATAGCGGATATTTGATTCGCTGTTCATCAGCGTAGGAAATTTTATCCTGATCAACAAGGATAAGAACATCAATGTCAGATTGCTTATTGCTTTGATTTCTGGCATGGGAACCATACAGGATAACAGTGGCAGAGGGTTCTGTCAGACTAACCAACTGCTTAATCTTCAGCAATATTTTCTCGTTCTTAATCATGCTCAAATATACAAAAGATCATAACCCCTGATTCGTTTGATTATTATGAATTTTTTGATTATCTTTAAGTAACGCCAGCGTTCCATCAGATTAATCAAAAAAATCAACCAAATCAGCGGTCGATGATTAAGCCGGAATACAAATATTCAGCCTTTACCGAAAAAATTATCGGTTGCGCAATGCGTGTTCACTCTGCTCTTGGTAACGGGTTTCAGCTTGGGGTTTCCAAAGGATATATATCCCAGGTGATGAAGGGGGAGTTTAATTATACCCTTAAAAAGCTGATTGAACTTTCGTTGGCCGTCGGCAAAGCGCCTGTTATTTCCTTTAAACCAATATCAGAAATCATTCAAACCGAACCTAAAGAGGTTGCTTCCCCTTCAACTCCCTCCCTCAACAGGGTCGCAGATTCGGCTGAATCTTATCCGGACCTTAGAGAATAAAATGATCATTTTTCAATACATTTACACCGGCTTTTAGGCAGGAAGTCAATGTTGGTTGCACATTCATTCAGGACATGTAGTCCGCAATTAAGCCAGCGTATTTGCAAATCTACTACTTACTGAAAATCACCTTAACAGGAAAAATATGAAAGCGAAAATTTTATCATGGATCGATCGGTTAATTAAGCTGTTAAAGAATCCCTTTACCAACAAGATTGTCATCTTCGTTTTGGGAATTGGCTCTATCATCTGGTTTCTTATCCGGGTAATCCCAAAACCTTCACGCGCAACCTATCCCTGCATGAGGGCCTCTGCTCCCATTATGTCGGCATTTGTCATTTATCTGATGACGCTGTTTGGCTCAGTTTCCGCTTTCCGGACTGCCCGAAAACACTTTGCCAAATCAAAATACATTTACGGCTCACTCTTTGTTTGCATCGCCCTGGTGTTTGTGCTCTTTTCCATCAGCGAAAAGCCCCAACAGGCTTACGCCCGATTGGTCAACGCGGCATCCATTTCGGCCAACTCCCCGATAGGGGTCCCCAAAGGTATTTTCCCCGGAAGGGTAGTTTGGGCGCATGATCCGAAGGTTGCCTTGTGGGACGGAAAAACCGGTTTTTGGTGGGAAGATGGCTGCAACTCCCAGGTTGAATCGGATAAATTGATGGCCAATTCCCTCGTCCTGCTTACCGGACAAAAAAATGAGGCAAAAGCCTGGAATGCCCTATTCAAACATTTCAACACCAGCAAAAAACGAGGTGACAAAGGATACCAATCCAACCAAAAGATAGCCATCAAGATCAACGAAAACAATACGGAAGCCCATGCCAACACCAACGAAATCAATGCCTCTCCTCAGGTTGTATTCAGCCTGGTACGCAGTCTCGTCGAGGAAGCAGGGGTACCGCAAAAGAACATCACGGTATTTGATGCAAGCCGTTATATCACCGACAACATTTACAACAAGTGTCACGCCAAATTCCCGGAAGTGCAATTTGTGGATAACGTGGGCGGCGACGGACGGATTAAAGCCACTTATGTCGACAACGCGATCCCCTACTCTGCCGACAATGGCAAGCTTGCCCGCGGATTGGCCACCTGCGCCACCGAGGCTGATTATCTGATCAACCTGGCCTTGTTGAAAGGCCACGTCGGACAAGGCGTTACGCTTTGTGCCAAGAATTACTACGGCGTGACTAACATCGATAAAAACTGGAGGCTGAATGCCCACAACAATTTCAACCAGGACAAAAGCGGCAATCCCAAATACATGACCTTCACCGACTTTTTGGGGCACAAAGATTTAGGCGGAAAAACAATGCTCTTCCTGATAGATGCAACTTACGGCAACAAGCTGGTAAACGGTATTCCCCAAAATAAATGGCAGATGGAGCCGTTTAACAACAACTGGCCGTGCAGCCTTTTTGCTTCGGAGGATCCGGTAGCCATTGATGCGGTAGGTACCGATTTTATCCTGAACGAATTCCCGGATGCCCCGGATTTGAAAAACTGTGATCAATATTTAATAGAATCCGCGTTAGCGAACCATCCGCCCTCCGGCACCCATTACGATCCCGAACGGGATGGGACAGGGCTTGAAAGTCTGGGTGTGATGGAACACTGGAACAATGCCCGCGAGAAAAAATACACAGGAAACCTGAAACCAGGAAAAGGAATTGAGTTGATCTATAAAAAAATCAATTAAGAAATTGACGGTTTTTACAAACAAAAATTGACGGGGTGACTCAGGGTCACCCCGTCAATTGTATCACCGGATCTCTGCCCCGTCGTTTATCTCCCCGGCAGGCACAACAAACACTAATTTGCCGTCGCTGTTCTCGGCCATCAGGATCATCCCCTGCGATTCAATCCCCTTGAGGTTTTTGGGGGCAAGGTTGACCAGGATGGAGACCCGCTGACCAATAATTTGTTCCGGTTCGTAATGTTCGGCAATGCCCGAAACGACCGTTCGCTGATCAATTCCGGTGTTGATGGTAAGTTTGAGCAACTTCTTGGTTTTGGCAACTTTCTCCGCTGCAACGATGGTGCCGATGCGGATGTCCATCTTTGCAAAGTCATCATATTCGACAGGCGCTTTGGCCGGC
>JAMDDG010000465.1 GCA_023488865.1 Bacteroidota bacterium
GGCAACCAGGAATGAAAAGGTACAAATCCTGCTTTAAAGGCAAATGCAACGAAGAAACAGATGAAAAGAATCAAGGATGCAGGTCCGGAAAGAGAAGCAGAATAAGTTGTTATGGCCTGAAAATCATAGCTGTTAGTTTTATTGATCACCCATATAAATCCAATCATCAAAAACACGATAGATAAATGGGCCTGGATCAGGTAATTGATTCCGGCTTTGATGGTCACCGGGTTTTCATTCTCAAAAATGATCAGAACAAAGGAGGTAAGCGCTAATATTTCCCAGGCAATCAGAAAAACAAAACTGTTCTGGACCGCACAAACGCTTATCATAGCGGCATGTTGAAACAGAAAGGAGATACTGTGTAAAGTCAGGCTGTTTCTGCGTTCTTTGTATGCCTTCAGGTATGAAAATCCGTAAAGTCCTCCTGTTAAGAATATCAAATTGATTATCAGGATAAACCAACCTGACAAAGCATCAATCCTCACCGCAATAGGTCCGGTGACGTAGCTTCCCGGCAGGGTAAAAACAATGGTTTCCCCTATGAGGCTTTGTACTGCAAAATATCCCGAAAGTACCGCATTGGTTGCCAATAGAAACAAGGTTAGGATGCCTTTTCCCTTCACTTTCAAAAAAGGAAGGAATAGTAACCCAACAAAGGGGACCAGAATAAATGCAGTAATCGGGTTCATGCTACAATGTTATATATAGTCAGGATGAACATGGCCAGAATAAATACAATTCCGTACAGCACATACGACTGTATTCGTCCATTTTGAACAAAACTGAAGTAATTGGCCGAGTATACCAACCGTTCCGTGATGGGTTCGATCAGATTATGTTCGAAAAAATCCTGATAATGTGAAATATAGGATTTTTTGACCGGGAATATTTCCCCTTTTTTCAACTCATTAAATTGTTTTTTCTCAATTAGTACGGCGTTAAATATTTTACCCAATGGTTTGGAAAATGATTTGGCCGTATATTGTTGGCGGGTGTTTGGCGCTACATAACCGCATCCCCAGGTAGTGTCAATGCGTTCTGCCCTGTTTCTCAGAATAAGGGATCGAACTATCCACAAAGTGGCTATCATAACAGCTAACAACAACGAATAGAGGCTGATACTGGCAGTTGTTTTAACAATACCGGTTACCAAGCTTGTAGCAGGTTGCAGGGGACTAAACAATGTCAGCATATTGCCAATTATTTTCATGTAAACCTGAGGTAAAAAGGCCACACTAAGCATTACACCTATAATAAAGTATTGAGGAACCTGCATCAACAAGGAAACTTCCTTTGGCTGATGGAGAAGTTTTGTTCTTGGCTGGCCCAGGAAAATCGTTCCAAAAGCCTTGGTAAAGGTAAGGACGGACAGGCCGCCAATGATACTCAACCCTGCCAGGGACAGCACAAACAGAATTATCTGACTGATATTGTTGGTATGGATCCCTGCAATCAGGCCATTGTAAATCACAAATTCAGATACAAAACCGTTTAACGGGGGAAGACCGCCAATTGCAACCGCTCCGATCAAAAAGAGTCCCGCGGTTTTGGGCATGGATTTGATCAACCCTCCCAGGTTTTCCATATTCTGTGTGTGGGTTTGCTGATAAATGGAGCCGGCAGAATAAAACAGCAAAGATTTAAAAAGGGAGTGATTCAGGACATGCAGCAAAGCGCCGCCAAAACCGAGGTAATACATCAAGGGATTGTTGTTCCCGATGCCAATCAGCCCAATTCCGATACCCATACCGATAATGCCTATATTTTCAATGGTACAGTAGGCCAGCATACGTTTGAAGTCGCGGTGAACGGCTGAATTTAAGATTCCGTATAGTCCGGAGAGGATCGAAATAGTCAGGACAATTTCTCCCAGCAGAATGTAATCGCTTTTTAAATAGGTGATTATCCTGAGGATACCATAGATACCCAACTTCACAATAACACCCGACATGATACCGGATACATGCGCCGGCGCTGCAGGGTGGGCACGGGGCAACCAACTGTGAAACGGGATAAATCCTGCTTTGATGCCGAATCCTGTAAAAAACAGCAGAAACAACCACAAGTTTTTGTTCGACAGAAAAAAGGTGCCGATGGCATCAAAACTTAAAGAACCGGTTTGATGATAGACCCAGATAAAACCAATGGTTAGCAGGGTGACACTGATGTGCATCTGAACAAAGTAGTTTAAGGCAGCTTTGAAAGTTCCGGGATTCTCATGATCAAAAAGCACAAGCAGCATGGAAGTGAGCGACATGATTTCCCACACTACCAAAAAAGCCAATCCATGCTGGATCATGCAGACAAACAGCATGGAGAGGTGAAAAAATAAAAAAAGCACCCAGTGCAGGCCTATTCTGGCGTTGGTTAAAGTATAAGTTTTCAGGTATCCCAATCCATAAATAAACCCGGTAACTACCGTGAAGTTGATGATGAGCATGAACCAGGCTGCGAGACCGTCAATTTTAAGTAGAACATCACCAGCGAAATTGCCGAAGTGGATGGTTAACTCGATTGGATGATATAGCAATGCCTGAATTGCCATCCAACTCGTTGTTAAAGAGGTGTATGCTATAACAAACAGACTGACAGGCGGACCTAGTTTTTTGGGTGATATCAAAATCAGGAAAAAAGTGATCAGGGTAAACAGAATTGCCCCGTCTAACATCGATGCTTCATTTAAAATTTCCACGCTGAAGGTTTGTGTTTCTATTTGCAAAGTAATAGTAATATCTGATTAATCAAAAACAAGCTTTGGGTAATTTCAATGTTTTTTGATTAATCCCGACATACTTATACTTTCAAGCAAACGTAAAAAAGTAATTTGAGAGGGTAAAATTGAGACTATTTTCGCTATCTGAGATTGTTTCCTTAAAAACTGTTGCAAAACATATTCTGAAATATTTAAATTATAATTCAGATAATCAAATATATACATGAACGAACAAAAAAATTTATTAACATTTTCTTAATGCTTGTTGATTTATCTTAACATTTTTTAATAAAAAGATATAATTTAGTCCGTGAAATGAAATGAAACGTTGTTGTCGACTTTTACTAAAACTAAGTGTGTAATCTATCTAAACTATCGAAGAGCGGGTTTTTTAACCGCTCTTTTAGTTTTTAATACCCCGTAAGTATAACCACCCTGACGGGCAACTTCTACAAAATCAATTGATCCCTGAATCTCCTGAAAATTTTAACGGACAGTTTGTATTAAGAGAAAAGTTGTGTATTTTTGCGCCACTCAAATTGAGAGTATAAATTGTTGAATGTAAATTTAAAAATGTATGTTGAACCAGTACGAAACCGTTTTCATTACTACTCCCGTTTTGTCTGATGCCCAGATGAAGGAAGCGGTAGGAAAGTTCAAGGATCTTATCACTTCCAATGGATGTGAGTTGATTCATGAAGAAAATTGGGGATTAAAAAAATTGGCTTATCCCATTCAAAAGAAATCGACCGGGTTTTATCAACTCCTCGAATTCAAAGCCGATCCTGCCTTCATTGGAAAACTCGAGATAGAGTTTCGCCGTGACGAACGTATCATCCGTTTCATTACCGTGAAATTGGAGAAATATGCTGCTGAGTATGCAGAAAAGAGAAGAAAAAAAGTGAATGCAAAAACTCAATCAGAAAACTAAGTCATGAGCACAAATTCCAGCGAAATCAGGTATCTTACTCCACCTTCGGTTGAAGTAAAAAAGAAGAAATATTGTCGTTTCAAAAAGAACGGTATCAAGTATGTGGATTACAAAGATCCGGAATTCTTGAAAAAATTTCTGAACGAGCAGGGTAAAATTTTACCACGCCGTCTTACCGGTACTTCTTTGAAATACCA
>JAMDDG010000064.1 GCA_023488865.1 Bacteroidota bacterium
CCCCGGCAACCCACCCATCCGGTATATTGGTTGAGTACATCCAACTCAGGTTCTCGACCCATTCGGATTCCCGGTGGTTCAACCCAATATTCCAATCCTTGATGATCCCAGCGTTTTTCAAGGCCAATTGCACCGAACCGGGGACCGTTACGGGGATTTCCCTGATTTCCGCACGGCGTTCTTTGTAATCAGAATTAACCTCTAAAAATCTCCAGCGTCCGGGACTGAACCCCCATAAATTCCATTTAAGGACAGACGCGTTGTAGGTTTTCTGGATCAGATCGCCCTTATCTGCCAATGCATGCTGTGCATTGGCAGAAACAAAGGATGAGCAGAATAACAAAATGAACAAGTAAAAATGTTTCATGGTTTAAAATTTGCCTGTTTTAAAAATTATTCGAATTGTTAATTGTCATATATCCGTGGGTAATTCTTTTCCCGGCTGACAACCACTTGGCGGAAAGCCTCCGCGATGACAGGATCAAGTTTTGCCTTTTTTATCCATTCGGGCGATCCATAAACCCCCGCCTTTGCATAATCGAAAGGTTTAAATCCTATCTTACGGACACTCTTCAGGCTGCGGAAGGTGAAATCAAAATGGAGAGGATCGGTAAAAAATGGGTCGGCCACAAGAGAATTGATATCATGGGGTACTTTCTTCCATTCATGGAAACTTAATCCTTCAAATTCCATCGAGCCACCACGCATGTCCCAGTAGAGGTTCCGATCCATCAAAATATTAGCTTTTTTCCAGGCATCTGGTAAGTTCCAGGGGTGCGAAAAGATTGACCCGCAGTCGAACAAAACAATGTTATTTGTAAAATCAAACGAACGATGATTTTCTACTTTTGAAAACTGAATTTGTGTCAGAATACCGAAAGCAAAGATGTTGTTGCGAACTACATTCTGCTTGCCATAGTGCTGATGGAAAGCTCCATTCTTACAGCCATAGACCAGGTTATTTTCAAATACAATTCCCGTGCTCCCTGCGTCGGTATAGAGACCCCATCCACCATATCCATAAGAATATACATCGTGAATTACATTATTTGAAACAGTCGTTCCCGGAGATTCTCCAAGCGTATAGATCGCACCCATGTCCGAAAGTTCGCCCCATCCGATATGATGAATATGATTGTATTCAATTTTATTCCCGACAGAAGGGCTTTGTCTGGTGTCGCTATTGTATCCCCAGAACCAACCAACTGAAATACCTGAATACCGAATGTTAGAGATCTCATTATGTGTTATCTTGTTGTATGCTGTATTGAGTAATAATATACCCACTGCTGCAGGAAAGACAGAACCTGCGTTGGTTATAATGTTATTGTCAACCAGATTGTCATGAGGAAGTGCATCAGCGCCAGAGGGTAGGGTCGGTTCGCTGATTTTTATTCCACCCGCGCCAAGATCGGCAAGATAACAACGGCGTATCGTGTTGTTATTACTCCCTCTTTTAAGCCAAATTGCATATGCTCCTGTTCGTTGCACTTCGCAATCTTCAAATATGATCTGTTGTGCGTATTCAACTTCTATTGCGGCCTCAAGGCTTGCACAAGATTGCTCTGCATCATTCCCATAGGTGGGCAATAGGTATGAGCTGTTACTAAAAGAGATACCTTGAAATATTTTGTTTTTAACCGGATTACCCTCTTGACCGGCAATGATCACAAACTGGCGAAGAATAGGAGCTATAAACTCCAAACTTTCCAGCGTTTCTCCTTTCCGGGGAATATAGTGAATCTCCCCTGATTTCAGGTCTAAAAACCACTCACCAGGAGCATCAAGAGCATCCCTGTAATTCTCAAGGATATACCGACTCTCTTCACCTATAGGATTCCAAAACTGCATACCTTTTCCTACGTGGAATAGTTTACCTGAATCAGGTATTGCATAGGCCAACCCCTTACGGGTCACATCCCATTTGTGATAGTACAATACCATTACCCGCTCCATTTCTTCACGACTCAAACCTTTGAGAGTTGCTAAATTTTCGGGATTAACGTTTATCTGTTGAGTAGCTAATTCGGGCATCCGGGATCCACTTAAACAGCAATCTTCAGGGGTTAATATCAAAGGCTCAGTCATGAAATAGTCACCCGAAGCGATGTTCACATAAACAGTGTCGTTGCTTGAAAGTGACATTGTACGGATTTTGTTTCTCGCAGCAGTGAGACTTTTTAGGGGTGAACCTATAGTGCCGGATGCAAGATCGCTGCCAGTTGGAGAAAGATAGAGCTGATTGTCAGCTTTTGAAATAAAGGTGGTTAATAAAGTGATTGTGACTGTAGCAATCGTTTTATTCCTGATTAAGGAATAAACTTGAGTTATGAACTGGTATGATTGTGATTGACTCATCATGTTTAGTTATACAAGTTTAAGATGATTCGCAAAACACGCCCTCACCCGCTGCCACATAGCCTCGGTCAGCACATGCCCTGCATCCGGTTCTATGAAAAAAGTGAAATTATCAGGTGCTCCGGCTTTCTTATAAGCTTTTGCAATCCGATTTATCCCGCGTTTAGCCGATTCTATCGGACTACCCGTGTCCTTCCCTCCCAAATTTAGGTGAAGCACTCTGGGTGCAATGAGGGCGGCTATATCCGGTGTGTCACCATATCGCTCCCAACCAGGTACAAAATTGGGAAAACAATGAATCAAATGTTCTTCTTCAATTGCTTCATAAGTTGGCAGACAGCAATTTCCTATAATACATTTCAGCCTTGGTTCCAAAGGCCCAACGAGCCACGAATGGGTTGAGCCCATCGAATGACCGTAGCAACCCAACTGGTCTGCTTTCACCTCGGGACGCTCACAAAGAAAATCTACGGCTCTTTTCATGTCAAGAATATTTTTCCAGGCCAAACTGCGACCTCTTACCACTTGACGCAAGAACTCGAAACGCTCATATTCCCCATCTTTGAGTATTCCGGTAGGATCTTGCCGCTCACCGAAGCACAACGCATCGGGACAAAGGACAACATAGCCTTCACGAACCAATGCAACTGCAGTATGGTGCATTGGATTACCAGCAAGGCCGGCAGGTTCTGATTTTCCCAAATAATATTGTCCATTGTGCTGATGCCAAAGTGCGATACCCGGAGCAGGAAGAGAAGCTGTTACCCGATCAGGGATAAGCAATAGTGCAGGAACACGATCACCTTTTTGGACCTCATAGGTCAGGGATTCAATGCGGTAACCGTCCTTTTGTATCGTTTCCCTAATTTGTGGAAGTAACGGTGTGGGTTCTGGAAATGCTCCGCCCAAACAGTCCAGATACTTCGTTAGGAGTACGTCTGGAGATAATTTTTCATGATCAATCAGTTCATTCTGTGAAGCAGTAGCCATCGGCAAAGCCATTCCCGTACCTAAGGCACCGAGACCTAAAATAACCTGAGACTTTAAAAAACGGCGACGACTGTGGTTAGATGAATTTAGTTTTTCATTATTCATAATTGAGTCCACTCCGAAAAGTGATTTGTTAATTTAAATAATTAATATTCAGATATTTATTTGTATTTTATAAATATTTTATGTAGCTTAGTAGCATAGTTAATCAAATCAATTATAAACTGAAAAAGTAGTCCGATAATCTCAAAATCATAATTATTTACTACCATAATCAGTTTTCCAAATTTTACTTAATTCATAGGCTGCCGGTTTTGGGTTTCCATCAAAATCGATGATAGATGTGTTGGCAGTACAGGGAAAACTATCGTGTCCCATCCAAATTATAAAACCTCCGCAGGCAGGGAAGCGCTTTTTACAGGCTTTCAAAGCAATGGCCAACCCCTTGGCTTGACGCTCCTGGCTCCACGTCACGTACGCGTTGAGCGATGG
>JAMDDG010000316.1 GCA_023488865.1 Bacteroidota bacterium
TGCCCATGATCCGGAACATCGGATTGCGCATGGAATCGGCAATGTACGAAGCAACGGGAAACATCAATACCCAAAAAGGAATCATCTTCCTGATGGGGCTTTCCTTGTTTGCATGTGGAAAGCTTTATAGCCAGAGTGATCAATTCGAATCCGAACAGTTTCGCAGTATTATCAGGGATAGTTGTAAAAATTTGGTAGCCAAAGAATTAAATAACAACTTCCTGTCCGGGAAGAGTCACGGCGAGGCTATATTTCAAAAATATGGCCACAGCGGCGCACGCGGGGAGGCCGAAAGCGGGTTCCGGACAGTTTTTGAATTTGGTTTGCCCCAATTATCTGGCTTGACCGTATTGAATGATGATGCGCTGATCAAATGCTTTTTGGCGATAGCTTCCAACAACAACGATACGAACATCCTCTATCGCCGCGGTACGGAGGTGCTTTTTGCATTTCAGGGGCTTTGCAAAAAGGCAGCAGAAAATTTCAACGAAGCTAACTACGCAAAAGTGATAGAATTCTGCAAAAATGAAAATATTTCGCCGGGAGGTTCGGCTGATTTGCTGGCTGTCTCAATTTTTGTGTGGTCGGTAATCGATGCTGATCGAAGAGAAGTTAACCCATCTTTATCCAAAACAAATGACTTTTGAAGATACAGATTTCCGGCAGGAGACCCTTGACCTCGACAACCCGTTCGATGTTAAATTAGTGACCGGGTTTCTCTCAGACCTTGGCTTTGAGTTTGATCCGACGGAGGTGGAATGTACCATGATCGTTTACAATCTCAAGGGTGAGTTGGTGGGGACAGGTTCGCACCTGGGGCGTATCCTTAAATATGTTGCCGTTGCCCCAAAATACCGCGACACCACTGCTTTTGCGCTGATAGTCACCTATATGACTGAAAAGTTGCTGAAAATCTACAAACACACTTTTGTATTTACCCGCCCCGAAAATTCGGTCAGGTTTAGCGGGCTGGGATTCAATGAAATTGCCACTGCCCCGCCTCTTTTTTCGCTCCTTGAGTTCGGTTTCGAATCGATATTTACTTACCAGGATTACCTGAAAAGCTTGATCCGTCCAACCGAAACCGATGCAGTTGCTGCAATTGTGGTCAATTGCAATCCATTTACCAATGGTCACAAATTCCTGATTGAAAAGGCAGCTGCCGAAAATGAGTTGGTTTACCTCTTCGTGGTTGAAGAGGACCGTTCGGCTTTCCCATTTAAAATTAGGTGGGAACTAATCCGGAAAGGGATAGCGCATCTTAAAAATGTTTTGATGGTAAAGGGCGGAATGTACATCGTTTCCGGGTCCATTTTTCCGGCCTATTTTCTTAAAAACGAAACGATTAACGATGTCATGGAGAAGCAGGCAGAACTGGATGTCAAAGTCTTTGCCAACTATGTGGTTCCGGTTCTGGGTATCAAGAAACGATATGTGGGAACTGAAGATTATTGTGTAACCACAGCGGCTTACAACAGGGCTATGAAGGCGTTTCTACCTTCCTCCGGTGTTGAGGTTGTGGAGGTCACCAGAAAAGCAACCTCAGTAGGGGCCGACAACGCCCCCAATTTCATCAGTGCTTCAAAAATCCGGGATGCGATCAAAAGGGATAAATTGGACGAGGTCCTTGATTTTCTCCCAGACTCAACCCGCGAGTTCCTCTATTCGGACGCCTCCCTGGATATCCGACAGAAAATTAAACAGGGAACTGGCCGACATTAAAGATCCATCAACTATAATTGGTGGGTATCTGTCGCAACGACGGTTCCAAAGAGCTCGGTATAGTGGATGAAATTCCAATGGGACTATATCGCAAATAATGAAAAAAAATCGTAATATTATACAAGATTTGAAAGAATCGGCTCCTCCTTCCAGCGCTGCTCCAGTTGTTACAAAAAAAATTGTGCAGTAGGTGAAAGGATGTATGCTGGCACAAAAATGTAAAATTGGAATTGCCGTTAGACCATGAGCGCCTTGTATGAACGATTAGTCAGTTACCTGCAGGCAGGAGCGAATATTTTCAGACAGGATCATTGCTTTTTACCAAAGGTTCTGCTCCGCAGTTCCCGGGTGCCATGGCCATTTTCGAAAAAGGGAAGGTGTTAAGCGGCACCCTTGGCGGAGGATTGCTCGAAGCGGAGGCACAAAAGGTAGCCGCTTTGTCGGCAGCCACCGGGGAGAGCGTTTTGCAGTGGGTCCATTTCCAGTCAGAGCTGGAGGATCCGACTGGAGCCATCTGTGGTGGCAGCGCGCTGTTTCTGATCGATGCAAATCCCACGCTCCATTTGGAGGTTTACAGGCAATTGCAGGATTCAATCCTTCGCCGCAAAAGCGGAGCGTTGATTACCCTGATCCGGTATGCAGACAGTCAGGTGCTGGATCTTCAACGCTACTGGATTGAACAACTGGATAAGCTTCCTGATAAGATAGCTCCATTTCTCCTTGCCGAAAATATTGATATCAGACAAATAACAGACGGCAGAACTCCCTGTTACCACGAAACGGACGGAAATAAAGGAGAAAAGACGATCCTTTTCGTCGAGCCCATCTGGCCAATCCCTCAGCTGATCATTGCCGGCGCCGGACACATCGGACAGGCGCTCTGCCGGATCAGCAGCCTGGTGGATTTTGAAATAATTGTGGTAGATGACCGGTCTGAACTGGCAGTCCCTTCGAGATTTCCGGAAGCATCCAGGATTATTTGCCAGCCCTTGCAGAAGGCATTTGAAGCTATTTCACTAACTTCGGATACTTATGTGGTGATAGCCACCCAGGGCCACCGGACCGACATCGAAGCGCTAAAATCCTGTATCGGTTCAAATGCCGCTTACATCGGGGTCATTGGCAGTAGGCGCAAAACCGCTTTGATGGGACAAAAGTTCCAAGTCGAAAAATGGGCAACCCCCGAAGAGTGGAGCTTCGTTCATACCCCGGTGGGGATAGATATCCATTCCAGGACGGTCAATGAGATAGCTGTGAGCATTTTAGCCGAACTGATTAAGGAGCGCCACGAGATAAATTTCAGCCGAAGCAAAAAACAGGTAACCGCTATTGTTCTTGCAGCCGGTAAAAGTACCCGGATGGGCCAACAAAAATTGCTGATGCCGTTTAAAGGGAAAAGCATGATCGCGACCGTTGTGGCCAAGATCGCCGGTTCTGCTGCATCCCGGACTATCGTGGTAACCGGAAGCGAAAGATATAAAATGGAGGAGGGACTCAAAGCTTATCCTGTCATTTTTGCGGACAATGAAAAATATGAAGAAGGCATGCATACCTCTGTTCAGACAGGAGTAGCCGCTGTAGGCCCGGAAACGGATGGTTATCTGATTTTTTTGGGTGACCAGCCAATGGTTTCTGAAGCTGTAATTAACCGATTGATAGCTGTTTTTCAGAAAACAGAGAAGGGTTTGGTAGTGCCAACTTTCAACGGGAAACGCGGTCATCCGGTATTAATTGCTTCCAGGTACAAAGATGAAATCAAAATACTAAATCAGGGAATCGGGCTTCGGGAACTGTTTCTGAATCACCCGGATGACATCCAGGAAATTGAGTTTGAATCAGAAGCAGTTTTGAAAGATATTGATACGCCCGAAGATTATCAACGGGAAACCAATTAACAATATTACTTTGCGCTTTTTGGCGTGCTTTGCGGGAAACGTTAATTATGAACAACAGATCATATCCCATTTTATACATAAACTAACTTTTAAAACGAAATCGATATGAAGGAAAAAATCAAATTTACCCTGAATGGCAAGGCCATTGAATTTGAGACAGATACTAATCAGGTTTTGCTCTTTGTACTGCGTACT
>JAMDDG010000229.1 GCA_023488865.1 Bacteroidota bacterium
TTCCGACTTTTTATTTCGGGTATGAAAAAGGATTGAAAAATATTTTCTCAAGTACGGCAGATTTTGATTACTTCAGCGCCGGTATCAACCACTCCATTGAATTTAGCCAGACCTCCAGTTTGGCCTGGGAGATCAATGGTGGTTTGTTTACCAACCGTAATCAGCTCCATTTCTCCGATTTTGCCCATGCGATGACGCAGACCAGCCCTGTGTTGCCCCACGAATACCGCCATTCTTTCTATGTACCCAATTATTACGCCCTCTCCACCGACGACAAGTTTATCGACGGGTTTATCTCCTACAAATCGCCTTTCATCTTTCTGAAATACCTGCCGGTACTCAGTAATACCCTCTGGCGCGAGATGGTTTGGGCCGGCTGTTACAGCTCCCCGACCAACCCCAATCACATGGAGGTGGGTTATACTTTGCTGGAGGTGCTCTATTCTGCTAACGTGGGAATTTTTGCCGGATTTGATCAATTTCAGTTTACGAAGTTCGGGATCAACATGGCATTCAGGATATCGTATTAAAATGGAATATACCAAAGTCGCCTGCACCCTATTGTCTGACAACGAAATAGCCCGTGAATTATTGATGGCAGAATTAGGAAATACCGGATTTGAAAGCTTTGTGGAAACCGAAGATGCTGTCGAAGCCTACATTCCATCCAAAGATTATACACCGGAGCTTCTTCTGGCAGACAACCTGCAGCACAACGAATTCTTTAGTTTTCAATACTCAACGGAGGTGATTCCCGATCAAAACTGGAATGAGGTATGGGAACAAAATTATTTTGAACCATTGCTGATTGAGGATCAATGCGTGATCCGCGCCCCTTTTCACGAATCCTATCCTGCTGCGAAGTATGAAATCATTATCTCTCCCCGCATGGCATTCGGTACCGGCAACCATGAAACCACCCACCTGATGATCAAAGCCATACTTGAGCTGGATCTGAACGGGATAAATGTGCTGGATATGGGCTGCGGGTCAGGAATTCTCTCGATTCTTGCTTCGATGAAAGGAGCCAAAGCGGTAACGGCCATAGACATTGATGAGTGGTCGTACAACAATACGCTTGAGAATGCAGAGCTCAACCATATTGACAACATCCTGGTAAGGCTTGGCGATGCTAACCTCCTCACCGATCAGCAATTTGAGGTTGTGTTGGCCAATATCCAGCGAAACATCCTGTTACAAGATATGCCCGATTACCGGAAAGTGTTAAAAACCGGAGGCACCCTGATAATGAGCGGATTTTATATGGATGATCTCGCAGCTATTGTGGAGAAAGCCTCTGAACTGGGGTTGAAACTGATCAGCAGTTACGAACGGTCAAATTGGTGTGCTACCAGCTTCCGGCCCTAAAGCGCCCCGTTTGCCTAACTCGACCACTTCCAGATTTTTGATCTGATCTCCGTCAATGGTAAACCGGACGATGGTACGCACCAGATGGAATCCCTGTACTCCGGCCGCCCCGGGATTGATGTGCAACAACTGGTACTTGGGATCAAAGATCACCTTCAGGATATGGGAATGGCCGGTAATCAATAATTTAGGCGGGTTGTTTTTCAAAACGGGCAACAGGTTCCGGTTGTAATTGCCGGGATAGCCGCCGATATGGGTCATGAGTACATCTACCCCTTCGCAACGGAATCGCAACAATTGCGGAAATTGCACCCGCAGTTCGGCGCCGTCAATATTTCCGCAAACAGCTTTCAGCGGTTTTACCTGCATCAGCCGGTCGGTCACTGCACAACCGCCAATATCGCCGGCATGCCAGATTTCATCGCACTCGCCCAACAGTTCGATCATCCGGTCGTCCAGGTAACCGTGCGTATCCGACAAAAGCGCAATGCGTTTCATTTTCATGCCTCCCATATTTTACACAGAGAATGGATTAACCTACCATTTACAGATCTTCGACTATTTTACTTTGCTACAATTAATGATTTTCCGTTAAAGAGAAGCACAGAGTCCACAAAGAAGAAAATCGCTTGCGATTTTCAAACTCTGTGTACTCTGTGTCTTCTCCTTGAACTTTATTCAGAAGCAGAAATTCTAATGCTGCTTGAATTCTTGATAAAAGAAAATTTATTCTCTGTGTAAGAAACTTTTCTCTATTTTTCGAGCAATTTATCAGCCATAGCGTTGGCCAGATCAATGCACATCTCAAATTTTTCAGGCTTCAGGCTTCCTTTTTCTTCCACCGGCTCGTAGACCGTCTCCCAACTCATGAGTTCGGCAAACCGTTTCAGGTTACTGACGCCGCCGCCGTTCCACAGGAAGTTGCCAAAAATGGCAAAATAGTGGTTTTTAATGGCCATGTGCTCAATGCTGGAGAGCAGCGTTTCGACGTTGGGGAAGAGTGCGTTATTGTAGGCACAACTGCCGATAATCAGCCCTTTGTATTTGAAAATATCGTTGATAATATAGGAAGGATGGGTCTTGGAAGAGTCGTACACCCGGATGTTTTTGATACCTCTCTCACTGAGCTGACGGGCAATCGTTTCAGCCATTTTCTGGGTATGGCCATACATCGATCCGTAGACGATGATCACGCCCTCTTCCATATCGTAAGAGCTCCATCGGTTGTACCGGCTTAAAACCCATTCGAGGTCGGTGCGCCAGATTGGACCATGGGTAGCTGCAATCATTTTGATATCCAGCGGGGCTATTTTCTTGATGGCACGTTGGGTGTGTGCACAGTATTTGCCCAAGATGTTGGTGAAATAACGCATCACCTCCACCTCATAAAAATCGAGGTTGAGTTCATCATCAAACACACCGCCATCCAAGGTACCATAACTTCCGAAAGCATCGCCTGAAAAGAGAATTTTGTGCGTTTCATCGTAGGTAATCATGGTCTCGGGCCAATGCACCATCGGGATAGTCTGAAACTGCAGTTTAACCCTTCCCAAATCCAGCCTGAAATTATCGTGAACCTCAACTATTTTTTCCGGATTGTAGCCTAGGCTCTCAGCGATGCCAAAGGTTTTTTTGTTGCCAACCAAAATGATGTCAGGATAGCGGTTGACAATTGCCTTCATCGAGCCGGAATGGTCCGGTTCCATGTGGTTGATGATCAGGTAATCAATCTGACGCGATCCAATGATTTCTTCAATCCGTTCGAGGTAATCCTCGATGTACTGACGCTCCATGGTATCGACTAATGCCACTTTCTCATCCACAATCAAATAAGAATTATAGGAGATACCGCCCGGAATGGGCCATATATTTTCGAAAAGGGCGGTCCGGCGGTCATTGAAACCAAGGTAATAGATGTTATCTGCTAATTTAATCTGGTGCATATGCTGAGATTTTATTCTTCTCAAAAGTACAATTTTATCCCTTAAGCGACCCGAAAAATGAACAAACATTTGATTGACCTGTTAAACAAATTGCTTTAAAATTGTATTTTTGAGCTGATAAATGAGCGGACTAAAAGAAAAGGGAAAAGTGTTGCGCAAAATTGGGGTCAGACTAAAACTGTACTCCCTGCGCTTATTTATAGTCATCCGAAACTTCGGCGCCAGGCTAAGATCTATCTTGCTCTCCCTCTTTACTTCAGTTCAAAAATTAGGATTCAGAAAAAAGCTGATTATCCTGCTTTCCGTATGCCTCCTCTTTTCTGCCATCTGGCTAAAACATCTGTACACAATCTATTATGGGTCAAATGTTGTCAAAAGCTATCTTCTTTTTATCCACGACGGCGACAGTTTTGATCGGGTTGTAAAGTTACTGGAAGATAACGGCTGTTTAACAGAAGTGGATAAATTCAGGCAGGTTGCCCGGCAAAA
>JAMDDG010000170.1 GCA_023488865.1 Bacteroidota bacterium
TTGGTCGTTTTCAACCACAACTGGGATGTGTCAAGAAAACGGATACAGTATGTTAACCCCCATGACACTGCTTTTTTCTTAACGGGGAAAGTCATGAAACCCTGGAACCCGATCAATAATAAAAGCCTTTATGTTGTTGAAAATTACCGTGGCGCCCTGGATGCCCCCGGCGAATGGTTTCTTAAGCACGACGGGTACCTGTATTACATTCCCCTTGCGGGAGAAACGGCTGAGCATACGGAATGTGTGGTTCCTCTTATTAATAAATTTGTTGTGATCGAGGGAGAACAGACTACAGGCAAACACGTGGGACATATCCGTTTCGAAAACCTTTGCTTTCGTGTAGCCGGGTATAACACGCCTGTTCGGGGCAATGAACCAGCCCAGGCTGCATCCAACGTGGAAGCCACAGTAATGCTTGATTATGCAAATCATATTGAATTTTTGAATTGTGAGATGGCACATACCGGATTATACGCGATGTGGTTTAAGAGGGCCTGTTCGGAATGTAGGGTACAACATTGCCACCTGTACGACCTTGGGGCTGGAGGAGTGAAGATTGGTGAGATCGAGATTAATCCAGACAGTTCAGAAATTACAAACCACATTACGGTCGATAATAACATTATTCAGCATGGAGGTTATGTATTTCCTTGTGCTATCGGGGTAATTATCCTTCAGGGAAGCAATAATGCCATTACACACAATAATATTGCGGATTTCCGTTATTCAGGGGTTTCTGTCGGCTGGTTCTGGGGTTACAATAGCGACACCAGACGAAGCCCCTCTGTTGGTAATAAAATTGAATACAATCATATCCACCATATCGGATGGGGCGAACTTTCGGATATGGGTGCGATCTACACGCTTGGTGAATCTCCCGGAACGACTGTTTCAAATAATGTAATTCACGATGTATATTCTTATGGTTATGGAGGATGGGGCCTTTATACCGACGAAGGGAGCACGGGTATTGTTATAGAAAACAACCTGGTCTACGGGTGTAAGAACGGAGCTTTCCACCAGCACTATGGCAAGCAGAATCTAATTCGCAATAACATCTTTGCATTCGGCATTCTGACACAAATTCAGTTTTCAAAAGTGGAAGAGCATCGTTCGTTTGACTTTACAAATAACATTGTATTATTTGACTGCGGGTCGATCTTTTCGCACCCTTGGAACTTACCGGATGTCTGGAAAAAAGCCAATATATTAATGGATAGAAACCTCTATTGGGATATGCGTGGTGGATCGATGAAATTTGAAGGTGTAAACTTCAGCGAATGGAAGAAAGTACCCCATGATATCAACTCGATTGTGGCCGACCCATTTTTTACTGACCCTGTCCATTTAGATTTCACCTTCCACAGCACGAAGAATATTCGGAAGATAGGATTTAAACCTTTCGATTACACAACAGCGGGGGTATATGGATCGCCCGACTGGATAAAAAAGGCAAAACTTGATCCTGACATCACGGAGGCTTTCCGTCAAGTGGTTGTCGGCCGGGAAAAGAATTATCCACGGATGTATGACAATTAACAATTCGAATAATTTTTAAAACAGGCAAATTTTAAAAAATGAAACATTTTTACTTGTTCATTTTGTTATTCTGCTCATCCTTTGTTTCTGCCAATGCACAGCATGCATTGGCAGATAAGGGTGGTCTAATCCAGAAAACCTACAACGCATCTGTCCTTAAATGGAATTTATGGGGGTTCAGTCCCGGACGCTGGAGATTTTTAGAGGTTAATCCTGATTACAAAGAACGCCGTGCGGAAATCAGGGAAATCCCCGCAACGGTCCCCGGTTCGGTGCAATTGGCCTTGAAAAACGCGGGGATCATCAAGGATTGGAATATTGGGTTGAACCACCGGGAATCCGAATGGGTCGAGAACCTGAGTTGGATGTACTCAACCAATATACCGGATGGGTGGGTTGCCGGGGACAAGATCATCCGGTTGGTATGCCAGGGCCTGGACGACAATGGCTATATACTGGTCAATGGTAAGGAAGCCGGACATTTTCAAAATACCTACATCCCCTATTCCTTTGATATAACCCCGTTTCTCAAGGAACGGGCGAATACCCTCGATATCGTATTCGACACGCCTCCGAGGAACAATGGGGCGCCATACACCTCGAAGGTCAAGGACTGGAAGCCCCGGTTCTATTATAAATGGGACTGGATGCCCCGTAATGTCCAGATAGGTATATGGGATGATCTGTTCATCGAGGCAACCGGGAAGGACATGGTGGTCCTGGATGATTTGAAGGTCATTGCCTCTGCCGACAGGTACAAGGACGAGGGAGAGCTAAAAGTGTCGGGGGAAATGGGCCATAGTGCGATGAGGGGTAAGCTTGCCGTTAAGCTAATAGATAGCGAAGGCAAGCGTATCATGGGTGAAACGGTCCCCTGCACACAAATCCGTGACGGAAAAGTTTGGAATATCCTGAATGTAAAACGGTGGTATCCCAACGGAGAGGGCGAACAGCCCCTTTATCAGTTGGTGTGCGGGCTGTATGACGAAGCAGGAAATCTTCGTCAGGAAATCACCCGCACGATTGGTTTTAAAAACATCAGCTGGGAACCTAATAAAGGGGCGCCTGCCGGGGCTGATCCCTGGCTTTGCGTGGTAAACAACAAGCCGGTTTTTCTGCAGGGGGTTAACTGGACGCCCATCCGGCCGTATTTTGCCGATTTACGGGAGGCGGATTACCGGAAGCTGATCACTACCTATAAGAACCTTGGCATAAATATTTTCCGGGTTTGGGGCGGCGCCATGATTGAAAAAAAATGGTTTTACGACCTATGCGATGAAATGGGGATCATGGTCTGGCAGGAATTTCCGTTATCATCATCGGGAATCGACAATTACCCGCCCGAAACACCCACGGAGATCCAAACCATGGCGGTGATCGCCCGCAGCTATGTTCAGCGGCTCCGGCACCATGCCTCATTGTTAATGTGGTGCGGGGGCAACGAGTTGTATGAGTTGGGGAACAAGGGGAACGTTACAGACAAACATCCCATGATCCGGTGCATAAAGGAAATCGTGATGGCAGAAGATCCGGGCCGGCGGTTCGTTCCAGGTTCCCCATCGGGGATCAACAGATTGGGTGGACTCGACAATTTTGGCAAAGGTATCAACTGGGATACCCATGGTCCCTGGGGGCTGCCATTTTCCAAGAACGACCGGACTATGGCCGCGGTTGAAAAATATTGGCAACTGGATGATGCGTTGATGCATTCGGAAGTAGGGGCGAGTGGGGCGCAGTCGGTCGAAATGACCAATAAATACAAGGGTGGTTTCAACGCCTTTCCCGCCAACAAGGAGAATCCGCTATGGGACCAGAGTGGCGACTGGGTCGAGTGGGACGTTTATTTGGAGGAGCACCAGGGCAAAGAACCCCCATCGCTCAACGCGTACGTGACGTGGAGCCAGGAGCGTCAAGCCAAGGGGTTGGCCATTGCTTTGAAAGCCTGTAAAAAGCGCTTCCCTGCCTGCGGAGGTTTAATAATTTGGATGGGACACGATAGTTTTCCCTGTACTGCCAACACATCTATCATCGATTTTGATGGAAACCCAAAACCGGCAGCCTATGAATTAAGTAAAATTTGGAAAACCAATTACAAAATATGAATTACACGAATCGCAACAAAGCCATTTTATTCCTCTTGTTCATTACAATCTTTTCCTCAAAAGTCCATGCGGTAGATTTTACCAATGGTTTAACGAAAGCCGTCCCTGTGAAAAACGGAATTCCTCCCGTGATTGACGG
>JAMDDG010000078.1 GCA_023488865.1 Bacteroidota bacterium
ACGGCCATTTTTGGCGGCAAACTGATCAGTAGCATACCGGAGTGCTTCGAGTTGCCGTGCGCCCCTGAAAAGCTTCAGGGTTTCTACTTCTGCTCCTTCTTCCGAATGATCTTCCATTTCAAAAAGAGAAGGTTCCAGTCCGGGTTCCAACTGCTCGTTGAAATTGGGAAACTGATTGACCCCCAGGATATTTCCCCGGCGTGAAGTGACTGCTTTTCGGCGTTTTTCGGCCATCTCCTTCACCAGGGATTGTACAAAACCTTCGCGGAAAGCAGCTATAAAGCCCCCTTTTTCCTGAACCTCCAGAAAGAGTTTCCAGGCCTGTTCGGCAATTGAAGCGGTCAGGGTCTCAATATAGTAAGATCCTGCTGCAGGATCGGCAATTTTATCTAAGTGCACCTCCTCTTTCAGTAGCGCCTGTTGGTTGCGGGCAATGCGTTCCGCGAAAGCGGTAGGTTGCTCATATGTGACATCAAACGGCAAGACGGTCATTGAATCTGCCCCACCGAGTATGGCCGACATGGCCTCGGTTTGCGTCCTGAGCAGATTGACATAGGGATCGTAAATGGTCTTGTTCCAGGTAGAAGTTTCACAATGGGCGTACATTTTTGCCGCACACGGACAGAATCCTCCTTTGCTCGTTGATTCTTCACATTGACAGACAGGATGGTAGGCTTTAACAATATTGGCCCAGAGCAAACGACCTGCCCGCAGTTTGGCCAATTCCATAAAATAATTGCCACCTACTCCGAAATTGAACCGGATCTTTTTGGCCGCTAACGCTGCGTCAACACCTAAATCTGTTAGCCGGGTCATGTATTCAGCGCCAATAGCAAGGGAGAAACCCAATTCCTGAACGATGGATGCGCCGGCGTTGTTGAAGCTGGTTCCATTTACAGAAACCAGATGCAGGTGGGGATATTTTTCACCCAGTTGTACCATGGTTTTTACTTTCTCAAAAGCCTCTTTTTCGCTGTGGCAAAATTTCCCTTTCAAGACAAATCTTCCGATAGGATCATGGTTAACAGACAGATGCAGTAATGCAGGATCAGTTTTTAATTCATCAAGCAGGTTCAGTAACACATCCAAAAACCCTTTGTACTTGCATGAAAGTATAAAATTGATCTCCACTGCTTCCAACTGAATGCCTTTCAACAACAATTTCAGCTCTGCGGCAGAAGTTTTTCGACAATCTTTGAACACAAAACCCAGTGAAGTAACCCCTTTGTTCAGTATTTCCAAAGCTTTGAGGTTGGCTGATTTGGGATCAGTTACCACGATATCCTGTCTGACCAACCAGTTGTTTCCCGACTTGTTTTTCCCGCGCACGTAAGGGAACTGACCCGGCAGACTTTCGGGAAAATCCAGTCCCTCAATGTTTTCGGACCGGTAGTAAGGGCGTACGTTAAAACCTTCGTTGGTTTTCCAGATAAGGCTCTTTTCGTACTCCTTTCCTTTCAGGTCGAAGTGAATTTGTTCTTCCCAGGTGGCAGTGGATACCGGAGGAAATTCACCAAGCAATTTTATATCTTTCTCATTCATAGTACACTAACTAATTAAAAAAAACAGAGTGCAAAGTTAAACCTTTCAAAATTAATAAACAGATAAAGACTATCCTTTTTCGTGAGAATATATTTTAATTTAAGATTGGCCATAGGTACATCGGTCCCAGCTGAATCGTTTGTAGTTACCGGGCAATTCCTTTATCTCATATTTGCCGCAATTTGTTAGTATGGGTATACCTTTCTTATTCGAGAGGCGATCTCAGAAAATAAAAATTCTACTTGCTTTCACAACCAATTTCACTTCCATTTACTAACTTCGCTGTATGAAGGTAAAAAATAAACCCATATTCGCGAAACGTATCTTTTGGGATGTGAACTTTGAGCAGATTGATTATGACGCCAAGGCCAACTTCGTTATTGAGCGGGTTTTTGAACGTGGCGACGTAGAGGACATCCGCCAATGCCGGAGATATTACGGCGACGAAAAAGTGACTGAAGCTTTGCTGAAAGCCAAATATTTGCCGCTGCAAACCATTCATTTTGTCAGCGCGATATTTGATAAACCCCTTGAAGAATTCAGATGTTACATACTGAGACAGTTGAACCCGGGACTCTTTCCTTACTAAAAGAGTTGATGGCATTGCCTTCTCTTCAGCCCTTTTCATTGGTGGGGGGAACTGCCTTGTCCCTTCGTTATGGACATCGTAGCTCAGATGATCTGGACTTGTTTTTTCATGAAAAGTTTGACCAGTCTCAATTAGTAGACACCCTGGAAAATACTTTCAACCAAAGGTTTGTCTACAAACAACAGTATACCCATTTTGGGGTTTTTTGTTTCATTGATGACATTAAAGTAGATCTTGTTCACTTTCCCCACTTACCAATTTCAGCGATTGAAGTGGAGGATGGAATAAGATTTTATAGTAGTGCCGATATCGCAGCCATGAAAATACAGGCGATCGTGGGAAGAGGAAAGAAAAAGGATTTTTGGGATTTGTATGAATTACTTCAGCATTACTCTTTGCAACAAATTATGGACTGGCACAAGCAAAAATATCCCAGCCAGATGTTGGCCGTAAGTATTCCACATGCCATCACCTATTTTGTTGATGCCGACGAAAGTGAAACGCCGGTAAGTTTTAAGAAACAAACCTGGGAAAGTGTTAAAAAGGGCATAGGTCGGGTGGTAAGCGATTATTTGAAGTAAACAGGGAGCTCCGGCTGTTGCATTTTTAGAAGCTGTTTAAAGATTGATCTTAAGCCTTTTTTGCCCGGAGGGCATCAATATCCATAGAAAAAACAACCTCAAAAAAAAGGTTTGTCTGTCAGGACATAAACACCTCCAATTTATTCCCTGCCGGGAAATTGTTCTTCGTGATTTACCGTTTCTATGGGATATTGATCTCCCCCGGAGAAAATTCAATTGACGGTCACCGGAAACGCCTTTAACACGACAGGTCGCACAGCCGCCCTGCCGGACGGCCCTTATCGCCAGCAATGGCCTTTTGTTACCCGCAAAAAATTCGCAAAATATTAAAAGCCCTTTTGATGATCCCGCATTAGCGTCAACAAAAGGAAGGGCTATAAAAAACGAAACCCGATTGTGTGACTTTCGTCAGTGACAAACGGGACTACGATGCAAATATACGAACAAAAACATAACACCAGCCCAAACGTGCTTCGTTGACAGGAAATTAGAAAGGAATCGCACCCAAAGCGATGTGGCCATTTTGCAAGTTTCGCGAGATTGATTAAATTTGAGTAAAATTTTAGATTATGTATCTGGATAAATACAAAAATGAGATAAATAGTTTGTGCCTTCAGAATAAGGTCAAATCATTGTATGTTTTTGGTTCTGTATTGACAGATAGATTTAATGAGAAAAGTGATATTGATTTGGTTGTAGATATTGATTCCAATGACCCTTTCGATTATGCGGATAGTTATTTTAATCTAAAATTTGCACTGCAAGACCTTTTTCGACGTCCAATAGATTTACTTGAAAACAAAGCGATAAAGAATCCATACATTAGAAGAAACATAGATCATTCAAAATCATTGGTCTATGCAAAATGATAAGCAATTCGGTTGATCGTGAATCGTTACTTACCTATTCTTGAGAAAGAAGTTAAAGAACTACTCAAATATCAATCCCCCGATATCGATTGACGGAAACCGGAAGTGCTCTTCACGTGACCCCAATATCCATTGACGGTTCCCGGAAACGCTCTGAACATGACAGGATGTGCGATTTCAGTAACCGGGAGCG
>JAMDDG010000385.1 GCA_023488865.1 Bacteroidota bacterium
GCCGTCACCCTGATAATGAATTGATCCCCGGTTTGTTGCTATTTAGGGTTGAAGCGTCGATTGTCTATTTTAATATTGAGAATATCCGAAACAGTGTTTGGGCAGAGATTCTTAAATCAGAAAAAACGATCAAAGAGGTAATCTGGGATTTTAGCACATCACCCTACGTCGATACTGCCGGGGCCGGACTGATAAAAAAACTCTACTTAGATTTAAAGGCCAAAGACATCTCTTTTAAGCTTGCCGAAGCGCATTCCGAAGTACGCGACATTTTGCGTGCCGAAGAAATTGAACATCTGATGGGGCATATTAGCCGGAAGGTGTCAATTGATGACCTCGTCAATGAGTTTTTTGCTGAAGATAAGATAATCCCGGAAATCAGTTGATCGTATTTTCAAGATAATCAAATCAATCGAAACAAATTACAACTTTTTGTGGGTGCCATCACAGAATGGCGGGGTATGGGTGTGTTTACAACCACATAAAAGCATCCATTGCCCGGGTTGGCCTTCCATCAGCCCCCAGGCGCTTAAGGCATAATGGCTCCAGCTCCTGGCGCCTTCAGGCTCCCAGTAGAAAACGCCTAATCCCTTTTTATCAGGTACTTCCAGAACTTTTTTCTGAACGGCAACCAACATGTCATAGGTGTTTTGGACTTTGTTGTCCTCTCCACCTACTTCGACGACCATCACTTCTTTTCCGTACCTCGAAGCCATGTCTTTCAAATTTTCCCCCAAATCATTGATCCCATGATCTTTTAAAATTTTAAAGCAATCTTCTTCAATCCCGTTATCATTGTAAAATTTGTATCCGGAGGCTTCCATTTGCGGCAGCCAGCTGATATCGGCCCCTCTTATAAAAGTTGGTTCCGTTTTATTTTGCGAGGCGGCCTCCATACTACATCCTGTTAACAGAATGACTGTAAGGACCGTACAAATAGTTGCAATCGGTTGAGTTTTCATCTAATCGTCATCTCCCTCCTTCTCCGGGGTAAAGAAAGCGGCATGTACCGGGGCAGGGCAGGGGCTATCCGGGCCCATTATGGCAGACCAGAGTACTTCGTTGAATTGTGCATCAGGAATAAGGTCTTCTTTGCTGAAATCAAATTTTTCGCTCAACCCGGATAATTTGCTCGCGGCCGTAGTTTTCTGGTTTAAATCAATGAGATTGGGCGTAGCCTTAAAAGGTGGGTGGTTTGCCGTAGTATTAAAGCACCTCCACATCGGTTCTGCGGCTGCGTCGTATTGGCTCATCGGGGGCAAACCCAGGATCAGCTCTATCGTACGAAGCGCCGAACTGGTCGAATACATAGTGTGGTCGACAAATCCCTGTTTCACAAACCCTCCGGCTACATAGGTTGTTGAACGGTGTGCATCGACGTGGTCTGGGCCATTTTGGGCATCGTCCTCTAAGATAATAACCACACTTTCGTTCCAGATCGGAGAATGGCTGAGGTATTCGACGAAAAGGCCACAAGCCAGGTCATTGTCGGCTACATGCGCCTTAGGCGTTGGCCTGCCAACCCTGAGTCCTTCCGTATGGTCGTTGCCAAAACGCAACGTGTTCAGCCTGGGTACATTGCCGGCAGCAAGAAGTGCTTCAAAGTCGCGTTTCCATTGATGAAAACGGACTGTATCGCGAACGCCAAGGTTCCATCCGGTGAATTTTTTACAATAGTGGTCATTCAGTACCGGAATGTTAGGGGTATTGGCATCGGAGATAAACTCTCCATAGCTTCTGTAACTCACCCCGTACCGCTGGCAGAAATCCCACAAAAACCCATTTTTATTATTGGCGATATCACGGCTTCCTTCGCCGGGATAGGAACCGCCCCTGTTGCCATAACTGGTAGGCCAATTTTTCTCCAGATAGTCCGTTCCGTAAGCTCCCATGGTCCAGTTGTGACCGTCGGCGCTAACTTCACCATCGACGTAAAAGTTGTCGAGCAAAATGAATTGTTTTGCCAGATTGTGAAGGTTAGGGGTTACCTTATCGCCAAAAAGCACCAGGCCTGCATCTCCGTTTCCTTCCGGGATATCTCCCAATACCTGATCGTAGGTGCGATTTTCCTTGATAATATAAAATACATATTTGATGGGAGATAAATCGCCGACCCGGGAAGGAACAGGATTGCCCTTTTCTCCGGTTGCGGACATCTCCTTGTCTTTGGAATAGGGTGTGTTGCTGTAAACTGACTGTGAATAGATGCCCAGCTGATTATCATTCGGTTTCGGAATTATCTGAAGTGTTCCGGTAAACAGTCCGCCGATGTATTGAACTTTTACATTTTTAACATCCACATGATGTTCTACGGCCTCATCCTTGCTGACAGGACTTGGCCCGTAAGGGTTTGCTTTGGAAGTTAAACCCTTGCCATTGGCAACAAAAATATGGTTCTTTATCACACGCACACTCGTAGGGTACCATCCGGTAGGAATAAATCCCTTGCTTTTGCTGTTGCCCGGGGTAGTTACATCGAAAACGGCCAGACAATTGTTGTCGGCATTGGCAATATAAAGCGTTTTTTCATCCTCGCTCAGTGCTACGCTGTTGGTGGTCGAGCCGGAAGGTGCATGGGGATAAAGTGCAGTATTCAAAATTTCAATCTCCCTGTTTTTTCCGGTTGAAATGACGGAAACCGAATTGTCATTGGCATTGCTGACAAAGAGGTATTTGCCATTGCGGGTGATGCAGAGGTCATTGGGATTGTCCCCGACCGGTATCCAGCCTTTCACAGTTTGTTTTTCGGTATCGAACAATACAACTTTGTTGCATCCCCAACAGGAAATATAGAGAGTTTTGTTATCATCCGACAGCAAACAGGCATAACCTTCGCCCCCTAACGGGATTTGAGTTTTTACTTTTTTTGCCTTTAAGTCATAGACATACAGTGAATTATTCTCTTTGGTTACGGTATAAAGGAATTGTTGCTTGTCGTCTACCGCGATTCCTGCGATTGAAATCTTTACAGGCCAGGGCTTGCCAATTACCAGCGTGTCGAAAGGAACTATTTTGTTGTTTTTTACCTGATAACGCATGATCCAGTTGTCGTTTCCACCGGAAGCATACAAATATTTTCCATCTTTTGAGAAAGTAAGCCCCAACCATCCTTTGGCGATAACCACCGAATCAATTAGCTGCATTTTTTCTGCATCTACCAGATGGATACTCTGGCTGCTTTGACCGTTGTTGGTCACTGCAAGCAACTTCCCCGAAGGGGAGACAGCGATATTTAAAGGTAAATCCCCGACAGGCAGCATTTTCCCGACAGGAGAGAGTTTCCATCCATTAGGTAACGAAACACGGCCCGATTCGATCTCTTTCAGGCTTTGTGCTTTTACCTGAGAAATAGAAAGTGATAGCGGGACCAGGCAAATTAGTGCAAGTACGAATCTAAGTTTGGCAGATAGCATATAGCTCGATTTTAATGGTTTATTACTTTTCGGAGTGAACTCACAATTATCGAGCTAAAGTTCGCTAAATGTTTTCAATAAAATTATACTTCCGTTTTTACTACATTTATCATCTTCATCTATCATTTATCTATGGGTAATCAAAGGAATTTGGTAAGGACGCTTGGTCTGGGTTATGTTGTTATTTTTGTAGTTGCAAACATCATTGGATCAGGTGTTTATAAAAAAATTGCGCCAATGGCGGCGGAACTTCACTCCTCAGTCTGGATACTCATGGCATGGATTGTAGGAGGGATTATCACCCTTTTTGGCGCACTCAGCAATGCAGAAGTGGCCGGGTTATTGGCCGATACCGGGG
>JAMDDG010000023.1 GCA_023488865.1 Bacteroidota bacterium
GTACTGAAGGCATCAGCAGCGTTGTAGTAGCCTCTGTGAAGAGTTGGTTGGGCATGAGCCGCAACAAACTTAATTTAAACTGTTCGAAACCGATGAGCTGGTATTCGCTGGCTATCGATGACGGCGCCAATGCCCTGGTTATCAAATTCACGATCATTCCATAAAACACGGTGAAGAACAACCAGACTGCGATTCCTGCCAGGGCAGATGTGGCAGGTTGCCTGAACCGAACAGAGAAAAGAATTGAAAGATTCAACCAAAATGCAACGTAAAGTACACTTAAGATGCCAAAAGAGATGATACGCAGAAACTCCTCTGCCGTCGGAGGTATTCCGATAGTTAAAAGTCCGAGTCCCATTACCAGGAAAACCAAGGCAAAGAACATGACGCTAATCACCATCAAAGCCGCAAGAAACTTCGCATTGAGTAAATAGTCACGGTAGATGGGCTGTGCGAGGACACGGCTCATGGTCCGGTGATTGTGCTCTGAATTAACCGCATCAAACCCCATGCTGATGCCAAGCAAAGGTCCTAAAAAGCTAATAAAGATTACGAAAGAGGGAAGCGTACCATCTGTTATGGTAAACAGTTTAAGAAAAAAGAAGGTCCCTTCGGGATCGTTCGGTTTGACTGCTTTATCAATATTTGTTAATGCCGTATACATTGAACCCATGCATGTTAGGGCGATGAGGGCAATTAGAATGATGAATCGCCAGCTCCTGACATGGTCAGATATTTCTTTGTTTAAAATGACCCTGAATGGATGAAGCACTTTGTCTTCATCTTTATTTTTATGAAGTTTGACAGAAAATAACAAGCGGTTAATTCCTGACAACCAGGGTGTAAAAAAATAATGAGATTGGTTTTCCGGATTATTCATACTTTTCACCTCCTTCAAAATAGCGATAATAAATATCATCAAGTCCGTATGCTTTCTTGTTCAGGTAATTCAATTTTTCACCCGATGCAATAACGGCTTCGGCAATTTCGGACGTAACATCACGGGAACACCCGATTTGAAATATCCCATTTTTAATCTCGACTGCATTTATCCCGTCAATAGAATGCAGGAGCCCTTTTAACCAGTCGGGTGTATATTTCTTAGCCGTATTTATTTCTTCGCCGTTTTGCCGGTAAAGTCCGGCTTCGATCACAAAGGGGCTTTTCGAGAATAATTTCTTCGCCAGGGAAGGAATATCCCCTTCGGCCAGCAATTTGCCATTGACAAATAATCCAACGCGGTCGCAGACTTGCTGGACGTGGTGCAGATCGTGGGAAGAAAACAGAACGGTCAGCCCTTCTGCCCTGCTCAATCCCTCAATTAATTCGAGAAACTCTTTCACTCCCGTCGGGTCGATCCCCAAAGTTGGTTCATCCAGTATTATTACTTCGGGATTTTTGATCAGCACATCCGCCAGTCCAAGTCGCTGCAACATTCCCCGGGAATATTTTCCGGTCTTTTTTTGTGCAGCCTCCGACATCCCTACCCGTGCAAGCAGCTGTTCAATTTTTTCGTTTGCCATCCGTTCTGACAGTCCATTTAGCCGGGCAGTGAACATCAGATTTTCATATCCGCTGCGGTTGTAATAGAACCCAACATCTTCCGGCAGATAGCCAATCCTTCTTTTAACTTCAATCGGGTGGGTAGTGGGGTCGATCCCGCATATTCTGGCCAAGCCGGAAGTCGGTTCTGTCAATCCGAGCATCATCAAAATTGTGGTTGACTTCCCGGCGCCGTTTGGGCCCAGCAAACCAAAAATCTCGCCTTTCTTAACTGAGAGGTTTAGCTGATCAACAGCAGTAAACGAACCGTATTTTTTAGTCAGATCAACCAGTTCGATAATATTTTCGGCCACAGTTTACCTCCTTCCATATTTACGGAACAGATGATATACACTGCCCAGGGCGACCAAAATAACCAATACCCCAACCCAACCCCACAACATAGGTGTCTCAACGGAAATCCTCAATGAAACCTTTGAGGAAACCTCTGGTGTTTTGGTTTCTATATTTGTTACATAATCCCCGGGAATTGCTTTTTTGTCTGCCTTTATCGTGGCAAAAACCTGCGCTGATTTCCCTGGCTGTAATTTGTCGACTTTTTTGGGATCAAAGGTGACGCTCCAGTTTGTTGGCGCTGTATATTCCGGCTTGATATCGGCAAGTTCGGATGAACCTGTATTGACAATCACAAGTTCCAACTGTTTGGACTCACCTGCCGTAATATTGGCGCTCAGCAAACCGGTAGGAGTGGAGAGTTCCATATTGTAGGAACCGGTTATATCAACTTCAAGTTCGAGATCCGTAAACGAAGAGCTTGAGGTAGCACGGATTGGAATTTTATATTTACCGGCTTCTGTTCTGTCGGGTGCTTTAATTTCTACCGTGATGACCTGTGTAGCATTTGCATCCAGGTCGATAGCAGTAACCGCCTGATAATTGGATTTGAAAGTAACGGTCCAACCTCGCGGGGCATTCGACATGAAAGCATACTGCTGCTTGTCCGATGTCCGGTTTCTTAGATTTGTATTGAAAGTAAAGGTAGAGTTGACGTTCCCTTGCATATTCGCCTGACTGGTCGTAAACTCCGTTTTATAAGTCCCCTGTTCAGAGACATTAACGACCAAAGGCAACGAATTCAATCCACCTGCCTGAATATTAAAACGGTAGTTCCCCTTGTTGACCTGTAAGGGCACATCTACTTTGAGCGAAACGCTCTTCCGTTCGCCCGGTAAAATGGAAAGTTGACCGATGGTCCAGGCTCCCGATTTTAAACTATAATTCCATCCCCGTGGCATTCCGGATACGGAAATATCCACATTTTGGATCTCCTTGCTGTTGTTAATGACATCGATAGCATAGTCGATCGATTCGCCGGGCGGTACGGAAATTTTCGTATAAGGTGTATACAATGTCACACTTTCGGTTGCCTGATTAGCGTGACCAACAATGCAGATTACCCCCAATGACAGGGTTAATAACAGTCTTAACCATTTCGTTTGTGTTGACATAAAAAATCCTCCGTGATTTTTGGTTATTTAAATTCAGGAGGCCAAAATAAAAATTTACACAAAAAAAATCTTATAAAAAATTACAAAAATGTTAAAAAATGCTTAAAAAACGGTCTGAAACGGCCATTTTGTTTATTCTATCCAAATTGTTCTGTCTATTTGTCGAAAAACAGGTTAGAAGACGGGCAAAAATTTGTTGGAGGTAAATAAAAGGTGCCCGGACCAAAACCGCGAAGCTACAGGAAATTTTTATCCAGATATTCCTGAAACTTATCTTTATATTGATCGCTTACCGGGATATAAACCTTTCCAAAAATGATTCGGCTGCGCTCAATCGTTTCAATTTTATTGAGGTTTACAATGTAGGAACGGTGGACCCGCATAAATTTTTCTTCAGGGAGTTTTTGTTCGAGCGATTTGATGGAATTAAGCGATAAAACCGGCTTGGCCTCTCCGGATGTATAAACTTTAATGTAGTCTTTCAGGCCTTCAATGTACAGGATATCATCGAAATTGATGCGTCTTATTTTGTATTCGGATTTCAGAAACAAAAACTGGTTATTGGCTTCGATTGTTGGTAAAGCGTTGGCCTGCAACTCTGCCATCTTATGGGCTTTCATGGCTGCCCTCAGAAATTCTTCATAGCTGAAGGGTTTCAGCAGATAATCGAGGGCATTCAGCTTGAAACCTTCCAGGGCATATTTTTCGTAAGCCGTGGTAAAGATGATTTTATGATCACCTTCCAAACTTCGGGT
>JAMDDG010000106.1 GCA_023488865.1 Bacteroidota bacterium
GTACTGAAGGCATCAGCAGCGTTGTAGTAGCCTCTGTGAAGAGTTGGTTGGGCATGAGCCGCAACAAACTTAATTTAAACTGTTCGAAACCGATGAGCTGGTATTCGCTGGCTATCGATGACGGCGCTAATGCCCTGGTTATCAAATTCACGATCATTCCGTAAAACACGGAGAAAAACAACCACACTGCGATTCCTGCCAGGGCTGATGTGGCCGGTTGCCTGAACCGAACAGAGAAAAGGATCGAAAGATTCAACCAGAATGCAACGTAAAGTACACTTAGGACGACAAAAGAGACGATACGCAGAAACTCCTCTGCCGTCGGAGGTATTCCGATAGTTATAAGCCCGAGTCCCATTACCAGGAAAACCAGGGCAAAGAACATGACGCTAATCACCACCAAAGCCGCCAGGAACTTCGCATTGAGTAAATAGTCACGGTAAATGGGCTGGGCGAGGACACGGCTCAGGGTCCTGTGATTATGCTCCGAATTAACCGCATCAAACCCCATGCTGATGCCAAGCAAAGGCCCTAAAAAGCTAATAAAGACCACGAAAGAGGGAAGCGTACCATCTGTTATGGTAAACAGTTTAAGAAAAAAGAAGGTCCCTTCGGGATCGTTCGGTTTGACTGCTTTATCAATATTTGTTAATGCCGTATACATTGATCCCATGCATGTTAGGGCGATAAGGGCAATTAGAATGATGAATCGCCAGCTCCTGACATGGTCTGATATTTCTTTGTTTAAAATGACCCTGAACGGATGAAGTACTTTGTCTTCATCTTTATGTTTAAGAAGTTTGACAGAAAATAACAAGCGGTTAATTCCTGACAACCAGGGTGCAAAAAAATAATGTGTTTGGTTTTCCGGATTATTCATAATTTTCACCTCCTTCAAAATAGCGATAGTAAATATCATCAAGTCCGTATGCTTTCTTGTTCAGGTAATTCAATTTTTCACCCGATCCAATGATAGCTTCGGCAATTTCGGATGTAACATCACGGGAACACCCGATTTGAAATATCCCATTTTTAATCTCGACTGTATTTATCCCGTTAACAGGATGCAGGAGCCCTTTTAACCAGTCGGGTGTATATTTCTTAAAAGTATTTATCCCCTCACCGTTAGGCTGATAAAGGCCGGCTTCGATCACAAAGGGGCTTTTGGAGAATAATTTCTTCGCAAGGGAAGGAATATCCCCTTCTGCCAGCAATTTGCCATTGACAAATAATCCAACGCGGTCACAGACTTGCTGGACGTGGTGCAGATCGTGGGAAGAAAACAGAACGGTCAGCCCTTCTGCCCTGCTCAACCCCTCTATTAATTCGAGGAACTCTTTCACTCCTGTCGGGTCGATCCCCAAAGTCGGTTCATCCAGTATAATTACTTCGGGATTTTTGATCAGCACATCTGCCAGCCCAAGTCGCTGCAACATTCCCCGGGAATATTTTCCGGTCTTTTTTTGTGCAACTTCCGACATCCCTACCCGTGCAAGCAACTGATCGATTTTTTCGTTTGCCATCCGTTCTGACAGGCCATTTAACCGGGCAGTGAACATCAGATTTTCATATCCGCTGCGGTTGTAATAGAACCCAACATCTTCCGGCAGATAGCCGATCCTTCTTTTAACTTCAATCGGGTGGGTAGTGGGGTCGATCCCGCATATTCTGGCCAAGCCGGAAGTCGGTTCTGTCAATCCGAGCATCATCAAAATTGTGGTTGACTTCCCGGCGCCGTTTGGACCCAGCAAACCAAAAATCTCGCCCTTCTTAACAGAGAGGTTTAGCTGATCAACAGCAGTAAACGAACCGTACTTTTTTGTCAGATCAACCAGTTCGATAATATTTTCGGCCACAGTTTACCTCCTTCCATATTTACGGAACAGATGATATACACTGCCCAGGGCAACCAAAATAACCAATACCCCAACCCAACCCCACAACATGGGTGTCTCAACGGAAATCCTGAATGAAACCTTTGAAGATACCTCTGGTGTTTTAGTTTCTATATTTGTTACATAATCCCCGGGAATTGCCTTTTTGTCAGCCTTTATCGTGGCAAAAACCTGCGCTGATTTCCCGGGTTGTAATTTGTCGACTTTTTTTGGATCAAAAGTGACGCTCCAGTTTATTGGCGCTGAATATTCCGGCTTTATATCGGCAAGTTCGGATGAACCTGTATTGACAATCACAAGTTCCAACTGTTTGGACTCACCCGCAGTAATATTGGCGCTCAACAAACCGGTCGGAGTGGAGAGTTCCATATTGTAGGAGCCCGTTATATCAACTTCAAGTTCGAGATCCGTAAACGAAGAGCTTGAGGAAGCGCGGATTGGGATTTTATATTTACCGGCCTCTGTTCTGTCGGGTGCTTTTATTTCTACCGTGATAACCTGGGTAGCATTTGCATCCAGGTCGATTGCAGTAACCGCCTGATAATTGGATTTGAAAGTAACGGTCCAACCTCGCGGGGCATTCGACATGAAAGCATACTGTTGCTTGTCCGATGTCCGGTTTTTCAGATTTGTATTGAAGGTAAAGGTCGAATTGACGTTTCCTTGCATATTTGCCTGACCGGTCGTAAACTCCGTTTTATAAGTCCCCTGTTCGGATACATTAACAACCAAAGGCAACGAATTCAATCCACCTGCCTGAATATTAAAACGATAGTTCCCTTTATTGACTTGCAAGGGTACATCTACTTTGAGCGAAACACTCTTTCGTTCACCCGGTAAAATGGAAAGTTGACCGATAGTCCATCCTCCGGATTTTAAGCTATAATTCCACCCTCTGGGCATTCCGGTTACGGAAATATCCGCATTTTGGATCTCCTTGCTGTTGTTAATGACATCGATAGCATAGTCGATCGATTCGCCGGGCGGTACGGAAATTTTCGTATAAGGTGTATACAATGTCACACCCTCGGTTGCCTGATCAGCGTGACTAACAATGCAGATTACCCCCAATGACAGGGTTAAAAACAGTCTTAACCATTTCGTTTGTGTTGACATAAAAAATCCTCCGTAATTTTTGGTTATTTTAAATTCGGGAGGCAAAATAAAAAATTATAAAAAGTACAAATTATAAAAAAGTACAAAAATATTTAAAAAATGCTTAAAAAACGGTCTGAAACGGCCATTTTGCTTATTCCATCTAAAATATTCTGTCTATTTGTCGAAAAATGCGTAGAGGCAGGCTAAGGTCTGATGGTGGTAAATATAGGTGCAAAGACCAATTCCGCGAAACTACAGGAAATTTTTATCCAGATATTCCTGAAACTTATCTTTATATTGATCGCTTACCGGGATATAAACCTTGCCAAAAATGATGCGGCTGCGTTCAATCGTTTCGATTTTGTCGAGGTTGACAATGTAGGAACGGTGCACCCGCATAAACTTCTCTTCCGGGAGTTTTTGTTCGAGCGATTTGATGGAATTAAGCGATAAAACCGGCTTGGCCTCTCCTGTTGTATAAACTTTAATGTAGTCTTTTAAGCCTTCGATGTACAGGATATCATTGAAATTGATGCGCCTTATTTTGTATTCAGATTTCAGAAACAAAAACTGGTTATTGGCTTCGATCGTTGGTAAAGCATTGGCCTGCAATTCGGCCATCTTGTGCGCTTTCATCGCCGCCTTCAGAAATTCTTCATAGCTGAAGGGTTTCAGCAGATAATCGAGGGCATTCAGCTTGAAACCTTCCAGGGCATATTTTTCGTAAGCCGTGGTAAAGATGATTTTATGATCACCTTCCAAACTTCGGGT
>JAMDDG010000250.1 GCA_023488865.1 Bacteroidota bacterium
AGGGTGGTTTAAAGGGATTGGTAGTCGGTGAGGTTTTGACCTGTCAGAAACACCCGGGATCAGATCATCTCAGCCTGACTACCGTTAATCTCGGCAACGGGGAGATCGCACAGATAGTTTGCGGCGCACCTAATGTGGCAGCCGGACAGAAAGTCATCGTGGCTACTGTTGGTACTACCCTGTACAAAGGGGAAGAGTCATTTACCATTCAAAAATCGAAGATACGCGGCGAACTGTCGTCCGGCATGATTTGTGCCGAAGATGAGATCGGCCTCGGGAACGACCACAACGGCATCATGGTTTTAGACCCTGACGCCCTGCCGGGAATGCCCGCTTCGGCCTATTTTAACATCGAAAGCGACTTCTGCCTGGAGGTTGACCTCACCCCCAATCGGATCGACGCTGCCTCTCACATCGGCGTTGCCCGCGACCTGGCGGCCTTTCTTAATCAAAAGGAGAAAATTGGTTATACCCGCCCGTCTGTCGAAGCCTTCAAAGTAGCACAACGCACCCATCCGGTGGAGGTAAAGATTGAAAATCCAGAAGCCTGCTCCCGGTATTCCGGCGTTTCGATCACGGGTATTACCATCAAAGAATCCCCCGACTGGCTGAAAAACCGCCTTCGGGTAATCGGGTTAAAGCCAATCAACAACGTAGTCGATATAACCAACTATGTGCTTTTCGAGACCGGACAACCTTTGCATGCATTTGATCTTTCAGCCATAAAAGAGAATAAAATAGTAGTGAAGACCCTCCCGGCAGGTACCAAATTTCGTACCCTGGATGAAATGGAACGCGCTCTCGATGAAAAAGACCTGATGATCTGCAACGACTCGGAAGGAATGTGTATCGGAGGGGTTTTCGGCGGGATTGACTCCGGAATCAAAGACAGCACAACAGCCATGTTCCTGGAAAGCGCCTGTTTTAACCCGGTCTATATCCGCAAAACGGCCCGTCGCCACGGATTGAACACCGATGCCTCTTTCCGCTTTGAGCGCGGCGTCGATCCGAATGGCACCCTCTATGCCCTCCAACGTGCCGCCCTCCTGATCTGCGAACTGGCCGGAGGGGTTATCTCTTCCGATATTGTCGATGTTATTGCAGATCCGGCAGTATTGGAACCTTTTGCCGTGACCGTCAGCTACCGCAATATCGCCCGGCTGATTGGCAAAGAGATACCAAAAGATCAGATAAAGCATATTCTGGCTTCGCTCGAAATTAAGATTGTATCCGAAGATGATAACACCCTGGAACTTTCCGTTCCTCCCTATCGGGTGGATGTACGCCGAGAAGCGGATGTGATTGAAGAATTGCTCCGTATCTACGGTTACAACAACGTTGCACCAGGTACAGCGCTAAAATCAACCATTCAGCATGCCGGTCATCCTGATAAGCAAAAATTACAAAACCTTGTTTCAGAGATACTGACTGCACACGGATTCAACGAAATCATGTGCAATTCGCTGACAAAATCGACCTATTACGAACAACTCAGCTCGTTCAAAGAGGAGCATTGTGTCAAACTATACAATCCGCTCAGCTCAGACCTGAATGCCATGCGCCAGACCTTGCTGTTCGGCGGACTGGAAACCATCCTGAGAAACACAAATTTCAAGAATCCGGATCTGAAATTGTACGAGTTTGGCAATGTTTACTTCTTCGATGGCAGCAAAAGCTATTCGAACCCTGTCAAAAACTACAAAGAAGAGGAGCACATCGGATTGTGGCTAACCGGAAACAAAGAGAATGAAAACTGGGTAGCCAAAGCCCAACCAACCAGCTTCTTTACCCTGAAGAGTTACGTAGAGAAGATTCTGTCCCGGTTGGGTATTTCAGCGGAAAGCTGTCAGGTTGAATCCCTCACCTCCGAAATTTATGCCGAAGGGATCGTTTATTCCTACAACAACCAAAAGATAGCCCAGTTAGGCATCGTCAGCAAAAGCATGCTGAAGCAGATGGGCCTTCAGGCTGAAGTCTATTATGCCGATATCCACTGGACCGTGCTGCTCAACGCCATCAAGAAGCACAAAGTGGCTTATACACCGCTGGCCAAGTTCCCTGAAGTAAAAAGGGACCTGGCTTTGTTAGTCGACCGCGAAGTTTCGTTCAGTTCCATCAAAATGTGGGCGCAACGAACCGAGAAGGAACTGCTTAAATCTGTCTCCATTTTCGATGTTTACGAAGGTCAGCACCTCCCGGAAGGAAAGAAATCGTATGCCGTCAGCTTCCTGCTAAGGGATGATACAAAAACCCTCAACGACAAGCAGATTGAGAAGGTGATGGAGAAACTGGTGAATGCATTTAAGCGGGAGCTGGGGGCTCAGATCAGGTAAGATGAGCGTAGAAATCAAACTTGTTGCCTCTGCGAAGGAGATGGGCGTAGTTGCCGGTCTGGCCAAAACCATCTGGAACGAACATTATGTGCCCATTATCGGGCAGGCCCAGGTAGATTACATGGTGGAAAAATACCAGACAAAAGAAGCCATCTACGGGCAGATTAAGAACGAAGGTTACCAATATTTTCTTGTTACCGTTACCGGGAAACCCGTAGGCTACATTGGGATTGTTGAAAAGAGCAACGAACTGTTCCTGAGTAAAATATATATTCTTGGTTCGGAACGAGGCAAAGGATTGGGACGCGTCGGGATGGATTATCTGGTAGAAAAGGGAAAAGCAAGCGGCCTGGAGTTTATCACCCTTACTGTCAACAAGCACAACCGGAGCTCCATCCAGGCCTACGAAAAAATGGGATTTGAAAAATACGGCGAGGTAGTTTCAGATATTGGTTCGGGTTATGTGATGGACGATTTTTTGATGCGGCTGCGGATTAACATCGGGTAACCAATTTCACAGGGCGTTGCCCTGTGCTGTAATGTATTCGGCCTTCAGCCGAAGAACTTAGTGCCCAGCACTCATTTTCTCACTGACCCGTCCTGATTTTAGTTTACAGTTTTTGGTCTGATCTTCCCATCTCTCATTTTCACATTTTCTAATTTCCCAATTTTCACATTCTTCTTTTCTCCGTTTCGTTGTTTCTGCTTGTCGGCAAGGAGCCGCACTCCCCCCTTCTCCCACTCACCCAGTCTCCCCCTCTTATTCATACAGCTGTCCCAAATTCCCAAAGTAATCGACATCCCATCCTTCCACCATATTTTCGTAGGCATTGTCCGGGATGTTCGTCTGATGTAACTCCACCAGCGTTCCTTTTTTGTCGGGATGGAGCTTGATGGTCACGATGGAATCGGCTTCTTCGCCAAAGAACCAACGCTGTACAATCAGCTTATCCTGAATAAATTCGAGGTTCTCACCGGTAATGGCGCCATCCCATATTTCAAATTCACTGCCGGGTTCGGTACTCATGACCACCGGTTCGCCGGTCCAGATTTCGATCATTACCGGATTGGTCATCGCGTTGTAGACCTCGTGTGGGGAGGCGTTTAGCGTGTAACGTTTTTTAAACTCCATAATAAGTGCCTAAAGTACTTAAAGTGAACTAAAGTGCCTAAAGTTACGACAAGTTCGTAAGTTGTGAAAATGCCAGACTCAAATTGTACCAAAAATAGCTAATTTTGATCATCTAAAACTTTAGCTCACTTTAGGCACTTTAGTTCACTTTAAGTACTTTAGGCACTCTCCTATGAACAAGCTCCTGCGTTACTCCCGTCTCGTCAAATTCGAACACACGATATTTGCCATGCCTTTTGCCATGATTGGATTTTTTATGGCTATCATGGTTACCGACCAGG
>JAMDDG010000081.1 GCA_023488865.1 Bacteroidota bacterium
ATCCTGGTCTTCCAGATAGGATCCGTCGCTCCACTTGAAAACCTGGACAGCCAAAAGATTTTTTCCTTCCTGAAGGTATTTGGTGATATTAAATTCCGCAGGAGTTTTGCTGTCTTCGCTGTAGCCCGCCTTTTGTCCATTCACCCAAACATAATAGGCCGAACCTGCTGCCCCGAAGTGCAGGATGATCTCTTTTCCTTTCCATTGGGCCGGAATTTCAAATAATGTACGATAGGAACCTACCGGATTGTGATCGCCCTGGATGGTGGGCGGTGTGGCCGGAAATGGGTAGGTGATGTTGGTATAAATGGGGTAGTCATAACCTTTGAGCTCCCAGTTGGAGGGGACATCGATTAAATTCCATTTGGTGTCATCATAATTGGGTTTAAAAAAACCTTCAGGCCTTAATTTTGGTTGGTTTACCAGGAAAAATTTCCATTTCCCGTTCAAACATTGGTAATAAGGGGAAGACGAGAAATCGTTCACGGCAACTTTTGATTCCTGGTCGTAAGGGATAAAGGTTGCATGGGCCTCTTCGCGGTTAATCTGGCTGATGAACTGGTTTTCCCACGCATGGTTGTATTCCTCTTCTGTAAGTTGGGCGGAAGTTTGTCCAAGCGAGCAAAATGCTGTCGAAGAGAGGATAAATAGGCTCAAAAGAATATTTCTCATTGTAAGTTTATTATTCAATGTCGTTTAATTAAGAATGTTGATTGAATCCTCCTTGGGTCCTTCGTGAGATCCTTTGAGGCCTTTGTGGTGAAATTTAAATGCTTAACCACAAAGGTCACAACGGATAGCACAAAGAATTTCGTTAACTAAATGACATTGGTTTATTATTACGTAAAACAATTGCCTTGAAGATAAATTAGTTTTGATTTTTCACTTCAAAAATAAATGATTCCAGCGGTTTCAAATGTAATTTTATTTTGCCAGTTCCATTTTTTACTTGAAAACTATATTTATTCTTAAGATTTAAATGATCTGTCAGAGAGTAGTTTCCATCTTTGAGGTTCCAAATCTTAACTATTTCGCCGGGAACCAGGAGGTTAAATTTTGCTGTTTTTTCCGTCTCGAAACTGGCAACGACTATCAGTCTCTGTTTTTCGCCCCAGCGGACAAAAGAGAAAATCTTATCAGGGTACAGCAAAGACTTCTTCCGGTTAAAATGTTGTATTTCCTTGTATTGCCCCATCAGTGCCGGAGAAGTGATGGTAAAATTGAGCAACAGCTTGTAAAAATTCCGTAAAGATTTCTCTTCATTGGTTAGTGACCCGCCATCGAATGCACCTCCGTTCATCCAGCGCTGGTGGGCCGGAACGCCAATGTAATCGAAGATTGAAGTCCGGGTGGGCTGTCCGTATCCGGCATGTTCGGCCCCTGGTTCGCCAACCTCCTGACCAAAATAGATCAGGGTGGGAGAGGTGCTGATGGTTGCAGATACTACCATAGCCGGTTTCCCAATGGCTGCATTTCCCGCAAAGGCCGGACTTGCCAGTCGCTGTTCATCGTGATTTTCCAAAAAATGGAGCATATGATGTTCTATATCAGCAATATCAGACTGTACTTTAATCAAACGATCGGGTGAGGTTTTCCCCTGTATCACTTTTTTCAGGGTATCGTAAAAAGCAACTTTGTCGTAAAGAAAGTCCATCTTGCCGGTGTGAAGGTAACTTCTGTAAAGTTGTGGGTTGTAAACCTCTGCGACCAGCGTTGTTTTTGGGTACTCCTTTTTAATGGTACTGTTCAGGTAACTCCAAAACTCCACCGGGACCATCTCTGCCATGTCGAACCGGAAGCCATCGACGCCAAATTTCAGCCAGAAGAGGCAGATGTCGCGGAATTTCACCCAGCTGTCTGGCACCGATTTCCCCTGCCAAAAAGCGCAGTGGTCGAGTATGGGTTTTGTATCATACCCTGCCGGGAGAAGCTCAAAATCCTTCGTACCGTCCGGTTTAATACCGTAATTGATCTTCACCGTTTCGTACCAGTCATCGGCCCTGGGCTGTGCAAGTCTGGAACCATTGCCGGTCCATTTGGCCGGATTCTCGTCAAATTTTCCGTCAGACAAAGGATTTGGGTCCCCACCCAAAGGCTTTTGGTTATCAGGCAGTGCCGGCACCTTAAAGGACTCTCCCGGCAGGTAATAGAAATTGTTGTTTCGGGCGTAAACGACGGTTTTATCGTCGTTTTCCCCAAAATCTTTCACTCCAGCCGGTTTGCCTATCGAATGGTATTTTCTGGCCACATGGTTGGGTACGATGTCGATAATTACCTTTAATCCCTGTTCATGCGTGCGTTGGACCAGCGCGTGGAACTCCTCCATCCGTTTGGAAGGATCGACGGCCAAATCAGGATCAACGCTGTAATAATCCTTTACTGCATAAGGTGATCCCGCACGGCCTTTCACCACATCCGGATCATCGTTCGAAATGCCGTAAGCAGTATAATCCCGGATAACGGCATGATGCAAAACCCCTGTAAACCAGATGTGTGTTACACCCAGTTCTTTGATCTCCCTGAGCGCTTTGGGCGTAAAATCCCTGAATTTTCCTACTCCGTTTTCCTCGATCGTGCCCCAGGGTTTGTTGGTGGTATTTGTATTGCCAAAAAGTCGTGTAAATACCTGATAAATAACTATTTTCTTTTCTGAACTCCCTATTTTAAACGGAACCTTCTGAATAACCGGATCGTCTTTGAAACCTAAACTGCTGAGCAGGAGCAGAAATAGAAAGAACTTGCTGGAAAATCTCATTTTCAAGATTTTAAAAGTACCTGAAATTAATTCTACGTTAGTCGCAACCCTTCGCCCCTTTGCCCCTTCGACAAGCTCAGGGACCGGATCTCGGTGACTGACTCTGATATTGAACACTTCGACAGGCTCAGGGAGCGACCCCAAAATCGAAAATCGAAAATTTAATAGGGTTCGGCTCCGGCAAATATAAATATAAACCAAAGAAAGAAGGTAATATTCCTTTATTTAAAGTACTCCAAACCAAAATTTCTATCTTTGTTAGATGAGCAAAAAATCGACAGGCTTTTTGGATAATATCGACCGGAAAGATTACCGACCAAAGTTTGGCGGACTGGAGATACTGAAATTTCTCGGACCTGGCCTTTTGGTGACAGTTGGGTTCATCGACCCGGGTAACTGGGCTTCCAATCTGGCAGCCGGTGCTAATTTTGGCTATCTTTTGCTTTGGATGGTCACTTTTTCGACCATCATGCTGATCATGTTGCAGCACAATGTGGCCCACCTGGGTATTGCTACCGGACTTTGCCTATCGGAAGCGACCACGAAATTTATCCAACCCCGCTATTCAAAAGCGATCCTCACCAGCGCAGTTCTGGCTTCTGTATCAACTTCCCTGGCCGAGATTTTAGGGGGTGCTATTGCCCTGAACATGCTTTTCGACATCCCCATCCGTGCAGGCTCAGTCCTGGTAGTTTTTTTTGTGGTCATCATGTTGTTAACCAATGGTTATCGGATGATTGAAAAATGGATCATCGCTTTCGTATCGGTAATAGGCCTTTCTTTTATTTACGAACTCTCCTTAGTGCAAATTGACTGGAACAGCGCTATTCATTCGTGGGTGACCCCTCATTTTCCGAAAGGTTCCATGCTGATTATCATGAGTGTATTGGGCGCGGTGGTGATGCCGCACAACCTTTTTCTGCACAGTGAAATTATCCAGAGCCGCCAATGGAACCTCGAAGATGATAAAACCATCAAAAAACAGCTC
>JAMDDG010000463.1:0-3294 GCA_023488865.1 Bacteroidota bacterium
TTCTTCTTCTGAATCAATCATCAATTTTTCGATATGTTGTTCATACTCATTATCCTTCTCTGATAACTGTGCTATAATATCCTGTTTCCTGTTTTTTGATCTTAACTCTTCAATAATCTTATTCCTAAGGGATTTAAAAAGGTAGATATGAATTCTGGGGGTTATTAAAATTTTTTTTCTCCTATCAATTAATTGTATGAAAACTTCTTGAATACAATCTTTCACCAAAGAATCATCTCTTGTAATTTTAAGGCCATACGAATACAATTCATGCGCAAACTCCTTATAAATCATAGACAGGGCATCGTTATCCCCATCCTTAAACTTAATCCAAAGAATATCTTTTAACTCTTCGTTCATTTAGCATGAAAGTACATTATTCTACTGACAAATGTAATTTTTTTAGAAGAAAGATCAAGCCCTAACCAGATTGTACTTACCAAAGTTAAATGGAGGTAACAAGTCTTGTTTCAGGAGAGAGTTTAAAGTAAAGTCCAGTATATATTTGCTTTTTGCTTTAAAACGGTAAGTTTGTGGTGTCGGATTATCTGTCCGTTTTGATGGGCATCTGAGCGAATTATTAAACTAAGCTGAATGACAAAATCACAAATTATCTGGATTACCGGGGCCTCTTCGGGCATCGGTGAAGCTTTGGCCTTGAAATGGGCCGTGACCGGAAATCGATTGATCTTATCAGGAAGAAACCGGCATCGACTGGAAATCGTTGCGGAGAAATGCAAAGGGAGAGGAGTTGAAGTTCAGATTGTTGCTTTTGATCTTACCAAAATGGAGGAAATAGCGGAGGCAGTTGAAAAAGTACAATCTGCCGTGCCCCGAATAGACATTCTGGTCAACAATGGAGGTATTAGTCAGCGTTCACGCCTGATTGATACGCCAATGGAAGTAGCCAGAAGGATCATGGAGGTCGATTTCTGGGGACATGTTGAACTGACGCGCCAAATACTTCCGTTCATGGTGAAGACCGGTGGCGGAAGCATCGTAGTGGTCAGCAGCCTGACCGGTTTGTTCGGATTTCCGATGCGTTCGATCTATTCGGCAGCCAAACATGCCCTGCATGGTTTTTTTGAAACGTTGCGCTTGGAGCATTTCAGGGATAATATTCGCGTTACCATGGTTTGTCCGGGTATGGTAAAAACCAATATTTCAATACATTCCCTTTCTTCTACCGGTCAGGAGTATGGCGTGATGGACAAAGGGCAGGAAAACGGGGTTTCAGCAACGGATTGCGCCAATAAAATTGTGAAAGCGGTAAAGAGAGGAAGAAAAGAGGTAATTATTGGAAAAAAAGATGTAATTATGCCTTATCTAAAACGATACATTCCATGGCTTTTTTATAAAATAGCACAACGGATTGATCCACTTGGATGATTGATAAACAACAATTTATGGAAGGAATAGTAATAAGCGGGATTCAACAACTCGGCATCGGCGTTGCAAATGTAGCTGAAGCCTGGAAATGGTACCGTAAATACCTGGGCATGGATATCAAGGTATTTGAAGAAAGCGCCACAGCTGCGCTGATGTTGCCTTACACAGGAGGTTTGCCCCGGAAACGGCATGCTGTGCTGGCAATGAACCTCAATGGAGGTGGTGGTTTTGAAATCTGGCAATATACAGACCGTGTACCACAAGCCCCGCTTTTTGAACCAGCCCTGGGCGATCTCGGCATTTTTGCTGCTAAAATCAAAACCAGGGATGCACGAAAAACGCACGCCTGGTTTACTGAGGAAAAACTAAAAGTTAGCGGGATAGCGACAGAGCCGGATGGCCGTAGTTTTTTCTTTGTCACAGATCCTTTCAACAACATTTTTCAGGTCATTGAATCACACAATTGGTTTGGGAACCGTAAAAAACACACCGGTTCGGTCTATGGCGTCATAATTGGCGTCACTAACGTGGAAAATTCCAGAAGAGTTTATTCCGATATTCTCGGTTACGATCAGGTTGTATTTGATCAGAAAGGATCCTTTTCTGATTTGTCTTACCTGAATGGTGGTGATGCTTTGTTTAGAAGAGTATTGTTGAAAAACAGCCAGCCAAGGACTGGCGCATTTGGACGCCTCTTAGGTGACAGCGAGATTGAACTCGTTCAGGTTGAAGGACGGACCCCCCGCAAAATTTATGAAGGCCGCTTCTGGGGCGATCTTGGTTTTATTCACCTTTGCTATGACATTCGCGGAATGGAAGCCTTAAACGCCGCATGTGCCAAACGCGGATTTGCTTTCACGGTAGACAGCTTTGCCCACCACGATGGCAATAGCTTTGACATGGGTGAAGCAGCCGGCCACTTTTCCTATATCGAAGATCCCGATGGCACTTTGATCGAATTTGTGGAGACCCACAAATTGCCGATCGTAAAAAAATTGGGGATTTATCTGAACCTCCGCAAACGAAAACCCGCCAAACACCTGCCCAACTGGGTATTAAAAACACTGCGGCTGAGCCGGGTGAAGGATTGAACATTTTTTGTTATACTGCTTCCAGGATCGCGGCAATTAATTTGTCAGGTTGTTCCGCATGAAGCCAATGGCCGGCATCCGGTACATCGATTAGTTTTGCATCAGGGTAAATTTTCAGGATCTCTTTCCAGTCAGCATCGCTCACATATTCAGAATTTAATCCCCGTACAAAAGTGACGGGGTAAGCCATAATCGGTCTCAACCCTTCGAACCACGACCAGTCTACCTCGCTGACCATCGGCCGAAAAGAATCCCTGAGTACCGCAGCATTAATTTTCCATTCAAAAATTCCGGCAGGGTTTCGATGGATATTTTTCAAAAGGAAAAGGCGAACCAGTTCTTCTTTAACCTTCAGACTGAAATAATCGTCCAGCTCTTTGCGCGTATGGAAATGGCTTAGATCGGGGTCTTGCAATAATTCAAGGATTCTCTCGTGCTGACGGATATGTTGGGAGGAATTGTTCCCTGCCAGGTAATTTTTAGGGGCAATGTCGATAATCATCAGCCGGTTCACTTTTTCGGGGTAGGATGCAGCAAAACGCATGGCCACTTTTCCGCCCATGCTGTGGCCGATCAAAAAAGCATTTTCCGTACCGGTCTCCTCGTAAAATTGAGCCAGATCGTCGACCATTTCAGCAAATGAATGCGTTGACGAATGGGGTGATGCCCCATGGTTCCGCAAATCAGGCAATAATACCGTATAATGATTTTCAAGCTTTCGTGCTATGCTGATCCAGTTGTCGGACGAACCGTACAATCCGTGCAGGATGATCAATGTTGGCCCAGAGCCATATTTTCGGTAATATAATTTCAC
>JAMDDG010000463.1:3499-18456 GCA_023488865.1 Bacteroidota bacterium
CACATTTTTCACATTTTTTTAAGGCATTCTTTGTACCGTCTTATGGTCTCCTCCAGTCCGAGGTAGAGTGCATCGGCAATCAGCGCATGGCCAATTGAAACCTCAAGCAGGTTGGGAATGTGCTGGTCGAAATAGCGCAGGTTTTCAAGGCTCAGGTCATGTCCGGCGTTAAGTCCGAGGCCTAACTGTCCGGCCACCTTTGCAGCCCGTACGAAGGGCTGGATTGCCTTTTCAGGATCTGTGGGAAAATCCGTTGCATAAGGTTCGGTATAGAGTTCAACCCGATCGGCCCCGATTGTGGCAGCGCCCTCGATCATTTCGGGCTCTGCTCCCACAAAAAGTGACACGCGGATGCCTGCCTGTTGGAATTTTGAAGTAACTTCTTTCAAAAAATCAAGATGTTTTAGGGTGTCCCAACCGGCATTGGAGGTGATGGCCGAAGGTGCATCTGGCACTAAGGTGACCTGGTTGGGTCTGACCTCCAAAACCAGTTCAATAAACCGGGGGTCCGGAAAGCCTTCGATGTTGAATTCGGTAGTGATCAGTGGCTTCAACTCCCGGGCATCGGCATAGCGGATATGTCTTTCATCAGGGCGGGGGTGGATGGTAATTCCTTCTGCTCCAAATTTTTGACATTGAACCGCAGCAAAGGTGACACTGGGCATCGTTCCGCCACGGCTGTTTCGAAGTGTTGCAATTTTGTTTATATTTACACTTAGTCGTGTCATTTATGCTATCAATTAATTAGGTTTGCAATTTACGAAATGATTCTCAATCAAAAACAACTTTACTTTTGATCATGATTGCCGAAACACTGATTTCTGATTCTATTCCTTCTGTGAGCCCTCACGACAGTGGGTCGAAGGTACTTTCACTGATGGACGTGTTCAGGGTATCCCATCTGCCGATTGTTGTAGAGAAGGAGTATCTTGGAGTGATCTCGGACAAAGAAATTTTTGAAGCTCGCGATTTTGATGCTCCGCTCGAAACTTTTGTGTCTGATCAGCTGATGAAACCACATGTGCATCCACCTCAGCACATTTTTGAAGTGGCTGCCGTTGCTTCTGGTTGCGGGGTCTCTATTGTTCCTGTCCTGGCAGAGGACCACACCTACCTGGGATCAATTTCCAGGTATGATTTGAGCAATACGCTTACCACTTTGTTTTCACCCAACGAACCGGGAGGTATCATCGAATTGCAAATGTGTGAAAATAGTTATTCACTGTCTCAGATTACCCAGATTATTGAAGGCAATGATGCAAGGATATTGAGCCTTTATACTTGGAAGCCAGCTGGTTCAACTACGGAATTCAATGTGACGATTAAGGTAAACCAGGTTGATTTGTCCGGAATTATTCAGACACTCACACGGTACAATTACGATATCAGGGCGACTTTTATGGACCAGACTCCGCTAAAAAGCCTGATCGATGACCGTTTTGACCAGTTTATGCGATACATTAATACTTAAATTTTATTCGGATGAGGATTGCCCTTTTTGGATGGACCATCGGGCCCATTTATTACGACAGTATGAGCCGTTTGTTAGAGATTTTGCATCTTCACGATACTGAAGTGATCGTTTATAGTCCTTTTCTGGATTTTTTGAAAAAGGAGACAGGAATCAATCCTGGTAAGGTAAACACATTTTCTTCCTGCAAGGAGTTGGCAGGGGTTGATTTCTTTATGAGTATTGGCGGCGATGGTACTTTTTTGGAGGCGATCACTTTCGTCAGGGATTCAGGAATACCTATGGTTGGGATCAACAGCGGACGTTTGGGCTTTTTGGCAGATATTGCCCAGTCGGATCTGGAATTTTCGATGGAGCAACTCTTTGCAGGAAAGTTCATTTTACAACCGCGTTCTTTGATAAAAATGGAGAATGAATCCGGATTATTTTCAGACTTTCCTTATGCATTAAATGAATTTACGGTATACAAACAGGACTCCTCCCAAATGATCACGGTACATGTAGAAGTGGGAGGGGATCTGCTGAACACTTACTGGGCAGATGGATTAATCGTTGCAACTCCGACCGGCTCCACCGCCTATTCGCTAAGTGTCGGGGGACCCATTATCACACCAGGATCTTCAAATCTTGTGATTGCCCCCATCGCGCCGCACAATCTGGCAATCCGGCCAGTCGTCATATCGGACCAGGAAGTTATATCTTTGTGGGTAGAGGGGCGCGGAGGAAGATACATGGCGTCACTCGATTCGAGATCAACAGCTTTTGATGCCGGGATGGTATGGAAAATAAGAAAGGCCGACTTCATTATCAATGTTTTGAAATTTGGAAATCAGTCTTTTTACGAAACATTGAGAAAAAAATTGTTGTGGGGAGCAGACAAAAGAAACTAATACTACCATCTGATGCTATTTTTTGTGTGTTAAATTATGTTTTAAAATTATTTTTTGGGGGTTTCTATTACCTTTGCATCATATTGCAACTTTAACTTTGGAACCTGATATTGATTCTTTCAAAAAATTTTTCATTAGGATTGCTCCATGAAAAAATCGTTTTTCACCTTTTTAATGCTTCTCTGTTTTTTGTCAGCGCGTTCGCAAAAATCGGCGGATTTTGGCATTCGAATAGGTGCGGCAGTTTATTGGGGTGATATTGAGAATGTCGATTATGCCCACCAGATCACTCCATTGTACGGAGTTCTTGGCCGTTGGAATTTCAATAAGAGGTTGTCAATCCGGGGGCAACTGGTAGCCGGCGACCTGAAGTCTTCGGGTACTTTTCCCGGCGTTAATCTGGCTGAACCAACCAACCACATTACTTTAGATGATGCAAACGGTATGCCCTACGAATTATACATGAAAAAAGCGGATGATTCCTATAACTTCACCAGGGCCATACAGACTTTTGAGGCCATTTTCGAGTTTAACTTTATGGATTATCAAATGGGAAGTTTAAAGAAAGACCGGTTTACTCCATTTGTTTCCATGGGATTAGGCGGTTTTTTTTCCCGGTCGCCACGAAGGGGTACTTTGGTACTTCTACCTCAGGTACATACGCCATTGGTCCCCTATAAAAATCTTTATCAGCCGCTACTCGATAACAACCGGAATAAAACCAATGATGCCGATGCACTTGCCCCTATCATTCCGATGGGGTTTGGGATCAAATACAACCTGACCAAGAGGCTGGGCGCCTGTGTAGAGTTGTGTGTCAGGAAAACATTTACTGACAACATTGATAACCTGAAGGATCCCAAGCGATTTCAAAATGTGGACCAGATCATTGGTTCCTACCCGAAAGAATTTGTGCCAAACGTCCTGCTCAACAACGATTGGTATGCTTCCTTGCATCTTTCACTTCATTGGCAGGTTTGGACAGAAAAGGGAGTATGCAAAGTGAGCGATAAAAACAAAAAATTCAGGAAAAAGAGTGCATTCTAAGATGTTGACAATAAATGAATTGCCAAAACACATTGCCATCATAATGGATGGAAATGGAAGATGGGCGGAACTTCATGGTAATGACCGGATTTATGGCCATCGCGAAGGGGTGGAAGCTGTAAGGTCCGTAGTTGAGGGAGCAGGCGAAATTGGCATTCAATATCTCACACTATATGCCTTTTCGACTGAGAATTGGAACCGTCCCAAAGAGGAGGTTGATGCACTGATGGGTTTACTTGTACAGGCCATTGTAGCTGAAACTGAAAATTTGCACAAGAATAAAGTATCCCTGCATGCCATTGGAGATATCGGATCAATGCCCATCGAAGTTCAACAAAAATTGGCGGGTGCAATTGCTAAAACATCTGAGAACAAAGGACTTAAACTTAATTTGGCCCTCAGTTATTCGGGTCGTTGGGAAATTGTGGAAGCAGCTAAAAAACTGGCCAATGAGTTAAAAAACAACAAAATTGACAAAAGTAGCATCAATGAAGAGTTGATTGGAAAATATCTTCCTACATTTGGCCTGCCCGATCCTGAACTGCTGATTCGAACCGGCGGTGAATTTAGGGTCAGTAATTTTCTTCTATGGCAGATCGCCTACACTGAGCTGTATTTTACACCAAAGTTGTGGCCGGACTATCGTAAAGAAGATCTTTTTGAGGCAGTTAATGATTTCCAAAAGAGAGAAAGGCGTTTTGGAAAAACTAGTGAACAAATCAGAATCTGACATGGTCAAAAGAGTTGTATTTATATTTTTTGCTTTATTTTTTGGTGCCAATTTGTATGCACAAACGGTTGCAGATAGTACTAATTTTTCTATTTTTTACGATAGCCCAAAACATTATACTTTGGCCGGGTTGGAAATTAGCGGTATCAAGTTTCTGGATACTGAAGTCCTTAAGGGCCTTTCCGGGTTAACGATTGGTGAGGATGTCGTCATTCCGGGCGATCAGGTGACTTCAGCGCTGAGAAAGTATTGGAAACAGGGCCTTTTCTCAGATGTAAAAATTTCGGCAACCAAAATCATAGGTGACAAGATATGGTTGAATATCTACCTTCAGGAGCGGCCCCGCCTCTCCGCTAAAAATTACCATGGCGTTACCAAAAGTGAGAAAGAAGATATTGAAAAGCAGGTGATGATGTTGATTGGCGGACAAGTAACAGATAATTTGATCAATACTGCACAGAGACAGATTCTTAGCTATTATCAGGGCAAAGGATTCTATAATACGGAAGTGAACATCGTTCAAAAGGACGATACAAGCAAACAAAATCAGGTGGCGCTCGACATTTTCGTTAACAAGAAAACGAAAGTAAAAATAAAAGAAATAGAGTTTGTCGGGGTAAAACAATTGAAACCATCAGTCCTGGAGCGGGCAATGAAAAAGACGAAAGCAAAAAAACTGATCAACTTTTTCTCGTCCAAAAAATTTCTACAGGATAAATTTGATGAAGATAAGATCAATCTGATCAAAAAGTACAACGAAAACGGCTACCGCGATGCGGTTATTGTGTCCGATACAATTATCAAGGACACGATCAATAACACGGTAAAACTGAAATATTGGATCGATGAAGGGCAAAAATATTATATCAGAAATATCCGATGGATAGGAAATACCGTTTACACAGACGTTCAGCTCTCCCGTGTGCTTGGGATTAAGAAAGGGGATGTTTTCGATCAAAAGCTTCTTGATAAACGGCTTACCGAGGATGACGATGCCGTTTCTAATGCCTATTTGAATAACGGATACCTTTTTTTCAACCTTAATCCGGTGGAAGTAAAGGTCGAAAACGACTCAATCGATTTTGAAATGCGGATGGTGGAAGGTACCCAGGCAACGATCAATTCGATTGGCATCAAAGGGAATACCAAAACCAACGAACATGTCGCCCGCAGGGAGTTGTATACGCGTCCCGGACAACTTTTCAGCAAAGAAAACATCATCCGTTCGGTACGTGAGCTTTCCCAAATGGGACACTTCAATCCCGAAACGATTAAACCGGATGTGATTCCTCATCCCGAAGATGGTACAGTAGATATCAACTACGAATTGGAAGAACGTGCCAACGACCAGGTAGAACTCTCGGGAGGTTGGGGCGCCGGAATGTTTGTCGGAACAGTCGGATTGAAATTTACCAACTTCTCCGTCAGGAACATCGGCAACAAAAAAGCGTGGCGGCCACTTCCTACCGGGGATGGCCAAACATTGACCTTACGTGCCCAGACCAACGGTTCGTATTACCAATCGTATAGTTTTTCTTTTACAGAACCCTGGCTGGGCGGAAAGAAACCAAATTCATTTACTTTCTCCCTCTATTACTCCAAACAGACCAGTGGGAACAGCGCGTACAACTATGGTGGATACGGCAATGGATTATATGGTGGCGGCTATGGCGGTTATGGAGGCTATGGCGGTTATGGAGGCTATGGAGGCTATGGTGGTTATGGATCCGGTTATAACCAGTACACTTATGATATAACGGAAAAAATGGGGGTATTGGGTGCGTCGGTCGGACTTGGCTACCGTTTAAAATGGCCGGACAGTTACTTCACCATGTACCATGAATTATCTTATCAAAGGTATATCCTTGATAACTGGAAATATTTCATGTTCCAGAACGGAACCTCAAATACATTGGCCTTCAGGACTGTTTTTGGAAGAAATTCGACGGATAGCCCGCTTTACACCCGCAGGGGATCCAACTTCTCCCTGTCGGTGGCATTGACCCCGCCGTTCTCCCTCTTTTCAGGAAAGGATTACAGCAGTACAACAATGACTGCAGCTGAACGGTACAGGTTGATAGAGTACCACAAATGGTCATTTAAAGCGGATGTTTATACTCCGTTACAACCCAGACAGGATGCGAAACTTATTTTACGGACAAAATTTGAGACCGGTCTTTTGGGATATTACAACAAAAACCTTCGCTCACCTTTCGAATCATTTAAACTGGGAGGTGACGGTATGTCGGGTTACAGTTCGTATGGAAGCGAATACATCGGGTTACGGGGTTATGAAAACAACTCACTAACTCCTCCCCAGGGTGGAAATATTTACGAGAAGATAACCATGGAGCTTCGCTATCCGGTCACTTTATCACAATCTGCTACTATTTATGGATTAGGGTTCCTGGAAGCCGGTAATTCGTGGTATGACTTTGCTGATTACAATCCTTTCAGTATCAAGAGATCAGCAGGTTTGGGTGTCAGAATTTTCCTTCCTATGTTCGGTCTGATGGGATTTGATTGGGGTTATGGATTTGACGATGGTTACACCAAGGGAACAGGCGGTAGTCAGTTCCACTTTATCATGGGACAACAATTTTAAACTTTAAAACCCGAATTCGAAAAGGGCGCTTACCAGGAAATGAACAATAATAAATTGACCTTAAACTTTCTTTTCGTTCTTAGCAAATATATTGAGGTGATATTTAATTAGTTACACTATTTAAATTGATTAAAATGAAAAAGTTATATTTTTTGGGAATATTCCTTCTTTTGGGCATAACAACAAGTTTTGCGCAAAAATATGCTTATGTTGATACAGACTTCATCTTAGGAAAATTGCCGGCCTATGTGGCTGCCCAGGAGCAGTTGGACAAGCTTTCGCAAAAATACCAGAAAGAGTTGGAGACACTTCATTCTGAACTCGACCAGATTTACAAGGATTTTCAGGCCGAAGTAGTTTTGCTTTCACAGGATATGAAAAGGAAAAGGGAAGACCAGATCGTCAACAAAGAAAAAGAATACAAAAAATTACAGCGCCAGTATTTCGGTCCGGATGGCGACCTTGCCAAAAAGCGCGAAGCATTGGTAAAACCGATCCAGGATGAAGTTTTCAACGCAATTCAGGCCATTGCCGAGCAAGGCGCATATTCGGTGATCTTTGACAAAGCGGGCAGTATGACGATGATCTATACCAATCCTAAATTTGACCTGAGCGATCAGGTATTGCAAAAACTTGGATATAAAAATTAAATTTTTAAATTTGCCACATAAAAATTAAATCAGATTGATCATGAGACATTTCTTAAGTGTAATATTTTTTTCTTTGCTTCTCTTTGTTGGAGCTTCGGCTTCAGCACAAACATTAAAATTCGGTCACATTGATTTTCAGGGTTTGATCGCTCAGATGCCGGAACGCGATGTTGCCCAAAAAGCGATGACAAAAATGCAGACAGACCTTGAGTCACAATTGGGGGTGATGCAAAAAGAATACCAAACGAAAGGGCAGGAATATGTTGCACTGGTTAAACAAGCCAATGTAACGGATGCCATTCGTCAGGCAAAGGAAGCAGATATTCAGAGCCTGCAGGAAAGAATTACTACATTTCAACAGCAAGCACAGGACAATCTTCAAAAAGAAGAGACCAAACAATTTCAGCCGGTTGTCGAAAAAGCCCGCAAGGCTATCGCTGAGGTTGCCAAAGAACAAGGAATGCTTTATGTGTTCGAAGTTAATAGTGTACTTTATTTCAATCCGGCTCAATCAACAGATATGATGCCTTTGGTTAAAGCCAAACTCGGATTGAAATAATTGAACATCCGCAATAACCAAAAAAGGGCGCTTCCGAAGGTGCCCTTTTTTTGTTATCTGTCCTATTCAATCGTTAAAATTTTGTAGCTTCGAACGGTTAAAACTGAATCTATGTCTGATAATTACCAGCCCATAGGCGTTTTTGATTCCGGGTACGGAGGTTTGACCATTTTCAAAGAATTGCTCAGGCAGCTGCCCCAATACGATTATATCTACTTAGGCGATAATGCAAGAAATCCGTATGGAACCCGCTCGTTCGAAGTCGTTTACGAATATACCTGGCAAGCGGTCAGCTATCTTTTTGCCCAAGGTTGTCAACTTGTTGTTCTTGCCTGTAATACGGCGTCAGCCAAAGCATTGAGGAATATCCAACAAAAAGAGCTGCCGGGAAGTTTTCCCGATAGGCGGGTGCTCGGGGTTATCAGGCCCAGTGTTGAGATGATCCCTGAGATGACCAAAACAGGCCACGTGGGGGTCTTGGGGACAAAGGGAACCGTGGTTTCAGAGTCCTATCCGATGGAGATAGCCAAGATATCGCCAAAGAGCCCTATCTCGGTGGTTCAGGAAGCTTGTCCCATGTGGGTGCCCATCGTAGAAAATAATCTGATTGAGAGCCCCGGAGCGGCCTTCTTTGTCGAACAAAATCTTACCAGCCTCTTTGCCAAAGATCCGTTGATCGATACCATTATTCTCGGCTGTACCCACTATCCGCTGTTAACGAAGGTAATCAGGAAGTTTTTGCCCGAGGGGGTCCGTCTGCTGGATCAGGGACCAGTCGTCGCGGATAAACTGGAAGATTATCTGTACCGGCATCCGGAGATGGAACTACGATGTTCCAAATCTGGCCGGTGCGACTACTACACCACCGAATCGACCCAAAATTTTGACCTGCTTGGCAATCTTTTTATGGGAAGCGAAGTCAAATCACAACATGTGAAATTGGGATAAATTTTGCGATGGAATACACGTAGAGACGTTGCATGTAGAGACGTTGCATGCAACGTCTCTACCAAGCATTGTCCACAATTTGTACCATGGCATCTGAATTTTCTTCCAGTACTTCCAGATAGCGTAATTGGGATAAAGTCCTGATCTTGTTGTGTTCAGGATAGGCGATTTTGTAATAGGTATCACCGTTCAGGTAATCGGACAGAAAACGGATGGCTTGTTCCCATACCATGTACCGGCAGGAATAGACCAGGCTTTCCTTTTCGAGCGGCGTCAGGAACCGGCTGCATTCAGAGAGGTAGCCATTTGTGAAAGCCTCGAAATAGGCCGTCTGGAAATGAATTTTGGATAAATCAGCCTCATCTTCGGCTGCGCTGTTGCCAAGGGTGCGGATGGCATCTCCAAAGTCAAAAAGGATACTTCCGGGCATCACCGTGTCTAAATCGATGATACAAAGAATATTATTCTGATGATCGAAAAGGATATTGTTGATTTTGGTGTCGTTGTGGGTGATACGTAGAGGCAGCTCACCCCGATCCAGCCAGTTTTGCAACTTGAGCATTTCATCTGCCCTGTTCAGCAAATGATCAATGACAGGTTGCATTTCAGTACGGCGTCCGGCTGAGTTTTGAGAAATGGCCTCTGTGAACTGCTGAAAACGAAATTTGCCATTGTGGAAGTTGGGGATGGTCTCAATCAGACTGGAACTGTCCAGGTCTGAGAGCTCCAGCTGAAACCTGCCAAATGCCTTGCCGGCCGTAAAAGCCTGTCCGGGATTGGTTACCTCTTCAATTCCGTGTGAATCCCTGATAAATAAAAAGAGGGTCCAGTAATTACCGGTTTCATCCAGAACATAATATTTCCCATTGGGGGCAGACAGGTATTTCATCACCCTCCTGTCCGGGTCAGTTTCCCCCGAGGCAACTAATTTGGCACGAATATGATCCGTAGCCAGAATGATGTTGTTTAACATTCCGGGTACGTCTTTGAAAACGTAATGGTTTTTACGTTGAAGGATAAAATCGGGCGAACTGTTTCCTGCCGTGCGGACAAGAAAAGTATCGTTGATATGTCCATGGCCGAAGGGCTTCCATTCGGCCATTTTTTCTGTCCTGCCAAATGAAATTAGAAAGTGGTTGATCTGCTGATCGTTCATTTTTTTGGAATGTGCTAATGTGTTAATGTGCTGATTATTATAAATACAATCCTTCCAGTCTACTATTTTATAACTCAAAACTCAATATCGTTTACGTTTAGATAAAGTGGTACTCGGTTACCGGGTGAGCAACTCCGTAAGAGTTTTCCGTGAATAACCCCCAGTACAACTGGAGGACGGGCGGGACAAAATCTTCATAAACCCCATCGGGGTTTCCAATAACAAGTAGTTGCAAACTTTATCTCGAAATTGAGGGGAACTCTTACAGAGTTTGTTTTTATGCGGCCAGTCTCTTCCTCCGGTTAAAACCGAAGGTTATTCTTGGGCAACTCCTACGGAGTTCTCTTAACTAAACGACCTTGACTCATGATTTTTTCACCACAAATGTTCAGGATAAACCCCATCTTCAATCAGTTTGGCAATCCTGCCCTTTACAATGGGTTTATCCTCAATGTAGGTAACCCCAAACCAGGGTGAATCACATTCTATCACTTTTGTCCGGATATTTCCATTGACAATGTTGTCGTTGATCAAAAGGGGAATGAAATATTCAGATTTTGGTTCATTGCCGTGCCCGGTCAAAAACTGGGTGAATCCATCCTTAAGATACTTGAAAACATTGGGTTTTAATCCCCAAAAATTCATAGAAACGGGGCTCTTGGGATTCAGTTGATGTTTGCCGTCTTCCTCGTAGTAAAAGATGCCATCGGCTTCCCCTATGATTTTAGTCCTTTCAACAACGGTGGTCAGATAGCCGTTCGCATCGGTTGCACAGACCCCTCTGGAGACCGTTCCGTGGTCAGAAAGCGTATTTTCAACATTGTAGCCAATCATGGAATACTCATCCGGCTCTGTTGAGGAGGTGAGAAAATCGGCCATGGCTTGATAGGCTTTCCTGCCGTAAAAATCATCTGCATTGATTACGGCCATGGGTTCATGAACCGATCCATCGGCCATCAACAAGGCGTGGGCGGTGCCCCATGGTTTTTGCCTTTCGGGGGAGAGGGTAAATCCGGCAGGTAATTTATCCAACGACTGGTAAACATATGCAACGGTTATCCGACCCTTCAGTTTAGGATCAAAACGTTCTTTGAATGCCGCTTCAAAATCATGACGGATCACAAAAACCACTTTCCCAAAACCGGCGCGAATAGCATCGTAGAGCGAGTAATCGATGATAGCTTCCCCGTTAGGGCCTACTTCATCCAATTGTTTCAAACCTCCGTAGCGGCTGCCCATACCGGCAGCAAGTATGATCAATGTTGGTTTCATTAATTTCTGATTTTGTGGCCACTCAAAGCGTAATAGAAAATAAACAAGAAACAGGGAATTGCTACCCAATATGCATTTTGACCGCCAAAGGCATCCTTCATAAATCCGTAGATCGTTGGAATGACGGCTCCGCCTACAATGGCGATAACCATGAGGGAAGAACCTGCTTTTGTAAATTTACCGAGGTCGGCCATGGCAAGGGGCCAGAGCGAGGGCCACATTAGTGAACAACCCAATGCCATAAGTGAGACGAAATAGATGGAGATCATGGGTGGTGTAAAAACAACCATCAGTGAACCGATAATAGCGATAGAGGAGAAGATAATCAGCGCTTTTGACTGACTGATGTATTTGGGAATTAATGTAACGCCGAAAATATATCCAACTACCATGCCAACCGGGGCTATCCAAGCATACAAATCAGGGTTGGGTAGTTTTAAGCTGGTGGCATAATCCACAAGTGTACCCAGTGAAATGGTTTCGACTCCCACATAAAGAAACAAGGAAAGAACACCCAACAAAAGGTGGGGAAATTGCAAAATAGATGTTTTTCCGGCCGCGTAAGGACAATCTTCAGAGCTGCCGGAATCTTCGCCGGCTGCTTTCACCTCCGGAAGCGGAGCGTAAAAGGCGAGTACCCCAAGAAGAAGGAATACGGCGATGATAATACTGAAAGGCAGATTGATATCGGTTAATTGAACGTCCTTTACACTCTTGCTGATGACCAATGAAAGAAAAAGGGGTGAGATGGGCCATGCTAACTTGTTGCAAATTCCCATGATACTCATCCGTTTCGCTGCACTTTCGATTGGGCCAAGAATAGTAATGTATGGGTTAACTGAGGCTTGCAGAAAAGCATTGCCCATACCGCTGATAAAAGACGCCAAAAGAAACAGCGGAAGGCTTCCCATTTTTGCGGAGGGAATAAATAGATAAAAGCCCAATGCAAACATCAGAAATGAAAGAGCCATGGTTTTTTTGTAACCTATTTTGCCGATTACCAGAGATGCCGGATAACCGAAAATCAAAAATGCCGAAAAGGTGGCGGCAATTACGAGATAAGACTGTCCCGAGGATATTTGAAGTGATTGGTTCAGTAAAGGAATGAGGTAACTGTTGATGCCAAGTGCAAAACCAATTGCAAAAAACATTGTTCCGACAATGAGAAGTGGAATAAAAAAACGCTTTTTTTCTGCTTGGGCCATTTCCATAAGTTTTATTTTTTTGCGTTAATTAGAAGTGCTAAAATACTTTTTTTAGGCTTTGTACCATCCTGAATAGGTATGATAATTGTTTGCTATCCTGTTGATCTCTATTTCAATTAGTTCAGTACTGATCTCCTTGATTTTTTTGGCCGGCGAACCTGCGTAAACTGACCCAGATTCGATGACTGTTCCCTTGGTTACAACTGAACCTGCTGCAACAATGGAATTGCTTTGGATCACCGCGTCATCCAGCACCACTGCATTCATGCCGATCAAAACATGGTCGTGGATAGTGCAACCGTGAACAATCGCCCCGTGGGCAATCGAAACATTGTTGCCAATGTGGGTAGCCGATTTCTCGAAAGTACCGTGAATGACTGCATTGTCCTGAATGTTCACACTGTTGCCAATCCTGATGCTATTGACATCACCACGTAAAACAGCGCCAAACCAGACACTGCAATTGTTACCCAAAACAGTGTCACCAATCACAACGGCATTTTCGGCCAGAAAACAATTGTCACCAAAAACAGGTTTTTTCCCCAGTAACGTTTTTATGATGGCCATTTTCTAAAAAAGTTTAATTTTGTGGTTCAAAAGTAGCAAATAATTATTTCAACCCTATGTCTATTGAAACAAAAGTAATTGAACTTGAAGAGGTGTCGATCCGGTTTTCAGGTGATTCAGGTGATGGAATGCAACTCACCGGTACCCTGTTTTCCGATACATCTGCCCTCTTAGGAAACGACATTTCAACTTTTCCGGATTACCCTTCCGAGATCCGTGCCCCTCAGGGAACGGTAGCAGGTGTATCCGGTTTCCAGATACAGTTTGGAAAAAAGAAAATAAAAACTCCCGGAGATTTAGCACACGTGCTGGTCGCAATGAACCCTGCGGCGGTTAAGGCAAATGCCAAATATATGATGCCTGGCGGTACGATTTTTTATGATTCTGACAGCTTCAACCAAAAGAATTTTGAAAAAGCAAAGTTTACCACCGACGATCCCTTTACTGAACTGAACCTTCTGGATCACATTAAAGTTCCCGTTCCAATTACCCAGTTGACAAGAGAAGCTTTGAAGGATCTCGAAATTGACAACAAAAGTATCCTCAGGAGCAAGAATATGTTTGCTTTGGGGTTAATCTGCTGGGTATTCAGCCGTCCGCTCGATTACATCGAAAAATACCTTACCAAGAAGTTTGGAAAGAAAGAACAGGTTCTCGAAGCGAACATGAGGGTTTTGCACGCCGGGTTCAATTATGCCTGGAACCTGCAGCACATGACCCCCAGATATGTTGTCAATCCCGCTCCGATTGAAAAAGGGCTTTACAGGAATGTTAACGGTAACTTAGCTACCGCCTGGGGTCTGTTGGCTGCTGCCGAGAAATCCGGATTGGAACTTTTTATCGGTTCGTATCCTATTACTCCGGCCACAGATGTGTTGCAGGCCCTTGCCGAACGAAAAGATCTGGGCGTAAAAAGTTTTCAGGCCGAAGATGAGATCGCAGGGATCTGTACTTCCATTGGTGCCGCTTTTGCCGGTGATTTGGCTGTTACTTCCACTTCTGGCCCCGGTTTTGCATTGAAATCAGAAGCGCTGGGTTTGGGTGTGATGGCAGAATTGCCGTTGGTTGTTGTCAACGTTCAGCGCGGAGGTCCTTCCACGGGGCTTCCAACCAAAACGGAACAGGCCGATCTGCTTCAAACTTTATATGGCAGGAACGGGGAGAGCCCCGTCGTAGTGGTTGCGGCTTCAACTCCTTCTGACTGTTTCTTTTATGCCTTTATGTCTGCCAAGATCGCCCTGGAACGAATGGTGCCTGTTGTGTTGCTGACGGATGGATTCCTTGGTAACGGCACAGAACCATGGAAGGTACCAACGATGGCCCAACTTCCCTCCATAACACCTCGAATTGCCAAAGATCCTTCTACCTATAAACCTTACAAGCGCGACGAAAAAACTTTGGCGCGTGAGTGGGCTTTCCCGGGAATGGATGGATTCCAGCACCGGATCGGTGGATTGGAAAAAGATCCCAACGGCAATGTTAGCCAGGATCCGGCCAACCACCAACTGATGTGTGAAATAAGAAGAGATAAAGTTGAACGGGTAGTGGATATGTTACCTGAACTTAAAGTAGTTGGCAATGATACCGGCGATCTTTTGGTAGTCGGGTGGGGAGGTACGCTGGGACATTTGGATACCGCTGTTCGTGAATTGCAGACGAATGGCAAAAAAATCGGTCTTGCTCATTTCAACTACATCAAGCCGCTTCCTGCCAATACCGCAGCTGTTTTTTCCAAATATAAAAAGATCGTAGTCTGCGAATTAAACCTGGGCCAGTTTGTTGCTTATCTGCGCGATAAAATGCCGGAATTCAAATATCATCAATTCAACAAAGTTCAGGGACTTCCATTCACCATCC
>JAMDDG010000310.1:0-2480 GCA_023488865.1 Bacteroidota bacterium
CCTAAGTTACGGGTCGATTTTGCCTAGTTCCTTAGCCATGATTCACTCGAGCGCCTCAGGATTCTCTCCTTGACTACCTGTGTCGGTTTGCGGTACGGGTCTTATATACCTGAAGCTTAGCAGATTTTCTTGGAAGCCCTTACCGGCTCTATCCGCTTGCCCGAAGGCTCACGGTACTTTCAGGATTCAGCTCCGGGGGCGGATTTGCCTGCCCCCGTCATAACCTACTCCCTTTAACGTACTATTCCGTCAGTACGCGGCCGTTTCATTGCTCCGTCCCTACATCGCAGTATATAAAAGTATGGAAATATTAATCCATTGTCCATCGGTTCAGCCTCACGGCTTGCCCTTAGGCCCCGACTAACCCTGATCCGATTAGCGTTGATCAGGAAACCTTAGTCTATCGGCGAGGGGGTTTCCCTCCCCCTTTATCGTTACTTATGCCTACATTTGCTTTTCCAACCGCTCCACCACCCCTCACAAGATGGCTTCGACGCCTGTTGGAATGCTCCCCTACCAGTGACAATTTCTTGCCAATCCATAGCTTCGGTGGTATGTTTGATGCCCGATTATTATCCACGCCCGACCGCTCGACTAGTGAGCTGTTACGCACTCTTTAAATGAATGGCTGCTTCCAAGCCAACATCCTAGCTGTCAATGCAATCAGACCTCGTTAATTCAACTTAACATACACTTGGGGACCTTAGCTGATGGTCCGGATTCTTTTCCTCTCGGACACGGACCTTAGCACCCGCGCCCTCACTCCCGGTGAGCATCTTACAGCATTCGGAGTTTGTCTGGAGTTGATAGGCGGTGAAGCCCTCGCATCCAATCAGTAGCTCTACCTCTGCAAGACTCGTAACCGAGGCTGCACCTAAATGCATTTCGGGGAGTACGAGCTATTTCCCAGTTTGATTAGCCTTTCACCCCTACCCACAGTTCATCCAAAAACTTTTCAACGTTTCCTGGTTCGGTCCTCCAGTGAGTGTTACCTCACCTTCAACCTGACCATGGGTAGATCACAAGGTTTCGCGTCTACCCCCACTGACTATGCCGCCCTTTTCAGACTCGCTTTCGCTTCGGCTCCACATATTTTATGCTTAACCTCGCCAGTGAGGAGTAACTCGTAGGCTCATTATGCAAAAGGCACGCCGTCATCCCACTTAAGGACTCCGACCGCTTGTAGGCGCACGGTTTCAGGTACTATTTCACCCCCCTGTTCGGGGTACTTTTCACCTTTCCCTCACGGTACTGGTCCACTATCGGTCTCTCAGTAGTATTTAGCCTTGCCGGATGGTCCCGGCTGCTTCAGACAGGATTTCACGTGTCCCGCCCTACTCAGGGTACTGCTAACTTCTTATCCACTTACGTGTACGGGACTTTCACCCCCTTTGGTTAAACTTTCCAGAAAAATTCTACTTCATGAATAAGTCATACTTCGCAGCCCTACAACCCCATTAATGCCGAAACATCAATGGTTTGGGCTCTTCCCCGTTCGATCGCCACTACTAAGGGAATCACTATTGTTTTCTTTTCCTCCGCTTACTTAGATGTTTCAGTTCAGCGGGTTCGCCTACCATATAATGGTATGACATATTGCTATGCCGGGTTGCCCCATTCGGAAATCTGCGGATCAGCAGTTATTTGCACCTCCCCGCAGCTTATCGCAGCTTATCACGTCCTTCTTCGCCTCTGAGAGCCAAGGCATCCTCCGTACGCCCTTGCTTACTTTCTTACTGTTTACGACGATACCCGGGTACCGCCGGCTTACACCTTTGATCCCCTTCGAACCGCCTTTCCAGCGTCTTTCTTCTATTTTCGTTTCTTCCAGCATGTCAATGAACTTAGCCCTTATACAGGCCCGTGGAGAATAAGGGAGTCGAACCCTTGACCTCTTGAATGCAAATCAAGCGCTCTAGCCAACTGAGCTAATCCCCCGATTGTATTCCTATTTCTTCAGCATTTGATGAACTCTGGCTTCCCTTTCAGTCAAACCCCTGACTGCCCGGTCCCGCCTGTTGAAGAGATAAAGGCCTTCTTTTTACTCCTGTGTCTCTTGTTTGTGTATCCTTATTTCTTTACCAATTGTCAATCCTTAATTGTCAATTGTCAATTGGCCTGTCTTCGTAGTCCCGCCCAGATTTGAACTGGGGACCTCTACATTATCAGTGTAGCGCTCTAACCAGCTGAGCTACGAGACTGTAACTACAGTTATGAGCGTTTAGTTATGAGTGATGAGTGATGGGGCACTAATGATCAAACCCCGTCACAACTTATAACCTATAACTTATAACTCGTTTTTAATTTCTTTAAAAAAAAGGCAGAAGAGAATTTCTTTAAGTCCCAAATCCGTTCTAAGTTATTCCGGATCATAAAACCCTGCGGTCTCAGTTCGGATCGGAGTCTGCAACCCGACTCCGTGAAGCTGGATTCGCTAGTAATCGCGCATCAGCCATGGCGCGGTGAATACGTTCCCGGGC
>JAMDDG010000310.1:2490-18261 GCA_023488865.1 Bacteroidota bacterium
ACCTCTACATTATCAGTGTAGCGCTCTAACCAGCTGAGCTACGAGACTGTAACTAATAATGATTAACGATCAATGAACAGTGATCAATGAACAGTGAACAATGAACAGTGTTTCGTCTTGTTTCTTTAAAAAAAAGGCAGAAGAGAATTTCTTTAAGTCCCAAATCCGTTCTAAGTTATTCCGGATCATAAAACCCTGCGGTCTCCAGAAAGGAGGTGTTCCAGCCACACCTTCCGGTACGGCTACCTTGTTACGACTTAACCCTAGTCACCAATTTTACCCTAGGCCGCTCCTCGCGGTCACAGACTTCAGGTACCCTCGGCTCCCATGGTTTGACGGGCGGTGTGTACAAGGCCCGGGAACGTATTCACCGCGCCATGGCTGATGCGCGATTACTAGCGAATCCAGCTTCACGGAGTCGGGTTGCAGACTCCGATCCGAACTGAGACCGACTTTTCCGGATTAGCTCCCAATCACTTGGTCGCTGCCCTCTGTATCGGCCATTGTAACACGTGTGTAGCCCTGGACATAAGGGCCGTGCTGATTTGACGTCATCCCCACCTTCCTCACACCTTACGGTGGCAGTCTGACTAGAGTCCTCAGCCTGACCTGTTAGCAACTAATCATAAGGGTTGCGCTCGTTATGGGACTTAACCCGACACCTCACGGCACGAGCTGACGACAACCATGCAGCACCTTGTAGAGCGTCCTTGCGGAAAACCGGCTTTCACCAGCAGTCACTCCACATTTAAGCCCAGGTAAGGTTCCTCGCGTATCATCGAATTAAACCACATGTTCCTCCGCTTGTGCGGGCCCCCGTCAATTCCTTTGAGTTTCACTCTTGCGAGCGTACTCCCCAGGTGGATAACTTAACGCTTTCGCTAAGCCGCTGACTGTGTATCGCCAACAGCGAGTTATCATCGTTTACGGCGTGGACTACCAGGGTATCTAATCCTGTTTGATCCCCACGCTTTCGTGCATCAGCGTCAGTGAACCGCTGGTAAGCTGCCTACGCAATCGGTGTTCTGTGTAATATCTAAGCATTTCACCGCTACACTACACATTCCGCCTACCTCATGGTTACTCAAGTAAAACAGTTTCAATGGCACCCCTACAGTTGAGCTGCAGATTTTCACCACTGACTTATCCTACCGCCTACGCACCCTTTAAACCCAATAAATCCGGATAACGCTTGCACCCTCCGTATTACCGCGGCTGCTGGCACGGAGTTAGCCGGTGCTTATTCATGCAGTACCGTCACCTCAATACACGTATCGAGCGTTCTTCCTGCACAAAAGCAGTTTACAACCCATAGGGCCGTCTTCCTGCACGCGGGATGGCTGGTTCAGGCTCTCGCCCATTGACCAATATTCCTCACTGCTGCCTCCCGTAGGAGTCTGGTCCGTGTCTCAGTACCAGTGTGGGGGACCTTCCTCTCAGAACCCCTAGACATCGTAGCCTTGGTAGGCCGTTACCCTGCCAACCAGCTAATGTCACGCATGCCCATCCTTTACCACCGAAGCTTTTATGGTTCTACCATGCAGTAGTACCATATTATGGGGTATTAATCCGCCTTTCGACGGGCTATCCCCCTGTAAAGGGCAGGTTGCATACGCGTTACTCACCCGTGCGCCGGTCTCTGACTATTGCTAATCATACCCCTCGACTTGCATGTGTTAAGCCTCCCGCTAGCGTTCATCCTGAGCCAGGATCAAACTCTCCGTTGTATAGAAAATTTTTAATTATATCCTTTTAACCTCAGGCTTTATTCTTAATCTGGTTTCCCTTAAAGACCCCGGGCCATTTTCATTTAATGAACAGACTTATCATCTCTCACCAAACTATTTTTACCCAGGTATCCGGAACCTATTTCTTTCCTCTTCTTACCTTCTTCTCAATATCTTTCAATGAACTCTTTTTTCTCCCGCTTCTCCTCCCGCACTTCCCTCCGGTCTCCCTTCGTTTTGTGCGAAAGTGGGTGCAAATGTAATCCGTTTTTTGTTCCTGTACAAACCTTTTAAAAGGTTTTTTTCAAAATCTTTCGGACCTTCCGCCTCCCTCAATGAACTTCGCCTAAAAACTTCCCGGCATACCTGCCTTTCTCTGCCCTCAAACGTGGGTGCAAAGATAGTCGCTTTAACCTCCCAATTACACTTTTCTGAAATTTTTTCAAGGGAAAATGATTTGGGTATTTATTGAGCTGTTTATAAACAATATAGAGAGAAATAAAAACGGTTTACCTTAACCTTAACCGTCGAATCAGGCGATTTCACGGTAGTAGATGTTCAACCTCGGCATCGAAAATTGACAACAAAAAGGATAAAACCGCTCTCTTAACCTTATCGAAATCTACCCATCCGCCCAATTCCTTTTCCATTGAAGTGACCCCTTTGTCAATAAATCCGCAGGGATTGATGTACCGAAAGTAATCCAAATCGGTATTTACGTTCAAGGCAAATCCATGCATCGTGACAAAACGCGAGCTTTTCACCCCGATTGCACAGATCTTTCGGGCAGTCGGCAGTCCCACATCCAACCAAACACCCGTTGCCTTGGGATCGCGTGAACTTGTGATTTCGTATTGGGCAAGGGTACGAATAATCGCCTCCTCTACACTATATATATATTGTCTCAATCCCATCCCGAAATTTTCGAGATCCAGGATCGGGTATCCGACCAGCTGTCCGGGACCATGAAAAGTGATGTCCCCTCCCCGGTTGGTCTGGTAAAAGCTGACCTTCTTGTCGGCAAGCTGGGTACTGCTCAGCAGCAGGTTGTGCATTTCGCCGTTTTTTCCCAAAGTATAAACCGGAGGATGTTCAACAAACAGCAGGTAACCGGGAGTTACCAAACGTTCGGCTTCAGGAAGGGTCTGGTTGGCCATCTTCCGGTCGAGGATCCCTTTCATCAGCAACTCCTGTCTTTCCCAGGTTTGACCATATTCGGAAAGGCCAAGGTCCATGAATTGTATGGTTCTCATATTGGTTTCTTTGAGATCAGATGTTTTTCGGCATGATAAGAGGAGCGTACCAAAGGAGCGCTCTCGACCACGCTGAACCCACGGGCCAATCCCTCCTTTTTCAATTCGGCAAACTTGTCGGGATGCAGGTATTCGACTACTTCGAGGTGCTTCTTCGTGGGTTGCAGGTATTGGCCGATGGTCAGTATCTCACATCCGACCATTCTAAGATCGTCCATACATTGGAGAATTTCTTCGAATGTTTCTCCCAAACCGACCATGATCCCCGACTTGGATACAATGCCTTGTGCGCCTATCTGTCCGATTACCTTCAGGCTGGTCCGGTATTTTGCCCGGCTTCTTACCAGAGGAGTAAGCCGCTCGACGGTCTCGAGGTTGTGGGAAATGATATCCGGTTTTTCTGAGGCCACGATAGCTATCAGTTCTGCCTTGCCATCAAAATCAGGGATTAAAACTTCAACGGTAGTTGACGGGTTTACCGTTTTTATTTCACGGATGGTTTTGGCCCAATGCTCTGCGCCACCGTCGGGCAAATCGTCCCGATCGACCGATGTGATCACCACATGTTTCAAACCCATCAACCGGATTGATCCGGCTACTTTTGCGGGTTCATCCTCATCAGGCATCAGTGGCTTCCCCGATAGGGTAGCGCAAAATTTACAGGATCGGGTGCAAATATCCCCCAAAATCATAAAAGTGGCCGTTCCGGCTCCCCAGCATTCTCCCATATTCGGACATTTCCCGCTTGAACAGATCGTGTGGAGGCGGTTTCCTTCTACGATTTGCTTGACCTGCCTATAATTGGTCCCGGTGGGAAGTTTGATCTTCAACCAATCGGGTTTTTGACGTCTCTCCATATAATATCATAGTATGATGCTGCAAAGATAAACCGAATAACAAGAATTTTGGATTTTGAATTACAGGTTCCTGAGTCGAAGGATTCGATTTTGGATTGGGGGAAGCTAATAGCTAACTGCCAACAGCCAATAGCTTGAAGTTATTTTTAGCGCTAATGGTACTCGTCTAAAAGGTGAATCAAAAATTTCTACATTTGAGCTGCTAAAAAAATCTATAGATGACACCAACGACTGTTCTTAAGAAATTCCCTTCCAACTTCTGGTATGCCAATGCCATGGAGCTTTTTGAACGATGGGCCTGGTACGGGTTTTACATGCTTTTTGCCCTTTATCTCACCGGATCCACCGACCAGGGTGGCCTCGGCTTCAGCCAAACCCAGAAGGGGTTGATGATGGGAATCGGCACAGCCATTCTCTATTTCTTACCCATCATCACCGGCGCCATTGCCGACAGAATCGGTTACCGCAAAACATTGTTTATCGCTTATTCCCTTTATACTGTGGCATTTTTGATGATGCCGCTGTTTCACACCTATGCAGCCGTCTTTGTTTTCTATCTCTTTCTGGCCATCGGAGCGGCCCTTTTCAAACCCATCATCTCGGCTACAGTAGCCAAAACCACCAACAAGGAGACCTCTTCAATAGGATTCGGGATCTTTTACATGATGGTCAATATTGGTGCATTCGTGGGTCCGTTTGTCACCAGCTTCTTCCGGAAATACTCCTGGGACTATGTTTTCTACGCTTCCGCTGCGGTTATCGCTTTCAATTTTGTGCTACTGATCCTGTTATTTAAGGAGCCTGCCCGGGAAAAAGGAGGGCAACACGAACTGAGCTTCCTGAACGAACTGAAAAAATTATTCCGGAATATCTACGAAGCCCTTTCCGACTGGCGCTTCTTCTTGTTTCTGTTAATCATTGCAGGATTTTGGACGATGTTCAATCAATTGTATCTCTCACTTCCTGTTTTCATTGAACAGTGGGGAAATACCAGCATCGTTTACAATTTTCTGCATTCAACCTGGCCCTGGTTGGCAGGGAAGATTGGAACAGCCGAAGGGACTATCCCGGCGGAACTGATGGTCAATGTTGACGCCGGGTTTATCATCCTTTTCCAGATTATTGTCTCAGCGGTAGCCATGCGCTATAAGCCTTTGAAGGTAATGACTACCGGAATTCTCATAGCATCGATAGCCATGGGACTCTGTTTTTCCACGCAGAACGGCCTGTTTATGGTGGTGTTTTTAATGCTCTTTTCGATTGGGGAGATGTCCAGTTCGCCCAAAATCACCGAATATATTGGTCGGATTGCCCCACCCAACAAGACGGCGCTTTACATGGGATGTTCTTTTATCCCGGTGGCCATCGGTTTCCTGTTTGCCGGCTTTGTGTCGGGAAATGTTTACCAGGCCACCTCAGATAAAATCTCGTTGGCCCAGCGCGAAATGGCTGCTCAGAATTTTCAGCTTCCGGCCATTGGCGAACATTTTTCGCAAAATGATTACCTTCATACCGCCGCCCAAAAGATGGGCCTGAGCAACGGACAGTTTACCCAGTTTTTGTGGGATAAATATCATCCCTCATCAATCTGGATGGTGATATCCGGAATAGGTATTGCGGCAGTAATTGCGCTTTTTCTTTATGACCGTTTTGTGATCAAAAATAAAAATGTTCAGGATTAAATTTTTAGATATAAAAATCACTCCCCGTATGCTAAACGGACAAAAATTGATTTGCTTGTTCCTCCTTGTTTTGCTCTCTTTCGGAGGGTCAGCTCAGGATGTATCCAAAATTTTTGTCAGCGACGAACCTTTTGACCCAAAATCTACCGGAAAACTCTCCCTCGCAATCGACAACCTCAACTTTTTCAAAAACAACGAATACAAAAGCAAATATGTCGACGGTTATACCTTAACAGGAACCTGGGTCCGCCCGAAGCTGCTGTTCTATCCTGATAAGCAATTGCGTTTTGAGTTGGGCGGGGAGGTTCTGACCTACAACGGCCGCGACGATTACAAATTTTATCCCTGGTTTTCGGTCCTCTACCAACCGAAAAGGAACCTTAGCCTGCGAATGGGGAATCTAAACAGGGATCAAAATCACGGTCTGCCCGAACCCCTTATGGACAGTGAACATTTTATCAACGGCCAGCCCGAAGCGGGCATCCAGGTTAAGTTCAAGAACCAGCGCTTCAAAGCAGATTTGTGGATCGACTGGCAAAAGATGATCTTTAAAGGGGATCCATTTAAAGAGAGGTTTGTCTTCGGGGCTGTTACTGAACTGATATTATTGAAAGCTGAAAATAGTAAGCTCTCCCTTCCCATTACCTTTAACGGACTTCACGAAGGTGGAGAGATCGACACGGCGCCGGGTTTGGCGCACACCTACCTAACTGTCTCGGAAGGAATTAAATTCGGCCACCAACTTGGTGGTTCACTGTTCAAATCGTGGTTAATCGAAAGTAACCTGTTTCAATCTACTTATCCTCAGGGAGAAACAGCTTTGCCTTCCAAAAAAGGTACCGCATTTTACTTACGCGGTGGAATCACTTCCGGGTACGGAAATTTAATGGCAGGCTTTTGGCAGGGGCGCCATTTTTTTACCCCGCTGGGAATGCCCCTTTTTCAAAACGGCGCGCTGAATGAACCTTTTGCCGTCAGTCAAAACAGACTGATGACGCTGTCTTACCTGTACGACCGTAAGATCTTAGACCAGAGCAAATTCGGGTTTGCATTCGATCTTTTTTACAATCCAGTCACCCATAAACCATCCAACAGCGCCGCGCTCTATTTGGTGGTGAATCTTTCTGTTTTGTTCAAAAAAAGCGTTAACTAACCTAACCACCTACCGGGAAGCTGCTTTATCAGCTGATCTTGTACTACTTATTTTTTCAAAGAAGTTGTTGTTTTAAAAAAATACGCTACTTTTGCAGTCCCGATTTTATCCTAATTTGTCGTTGTACGGATTGGAAGCGGTATCAACCTTAGCAAAATTGATCGAATAGTGGAATTCGGTTAACTGATACAGCAAAGATTCGACAGGTGAACCGGCAAAAACTGGATTGTATCACATTATAAATTGAACCGAAAGTGGACACTTTAAGTTACAAAACCGTATCGCTTAATAAAGCAACGGTACAAAAAGAATGGGTAGTGGTAGATGCCACCGACCAGATACTGGGTAGACTGTCAAGTAAGATTGCAATGGTACTCAGAGGCAAGCACAAACCGGGTTACACCCCTCACGTAGATTGCGGTGACAATGTCATTGTTATCAACGCAGAGAAAGTTCGTTTGACCGGCAACAAGATGAAAGGCAAAGTGTACATCCGTCACACGGGATACCCCGGTGGCCAGCGTTTTCAAACTGCCGAAGAGATGATGACAAAACATCCGGCCCGGATGGTTGAAAAAGCGGTCAAAGGGATGTTGCCCAAGAATAGTCTTGGAGCAAGCCTGTTTACCAATTTGCATGTTTTCGTTGGAGCTGAGCACGATAAAGCTGCACAGCAACCAAAAGTTATTAATCTTGACAATATTAGATAAGTATCATGGAAGTTATTAACGCCCTGGGCAGAAGAAAAACTGCTGTTGCCCGTGTATATCTTACTGACGGCAAAGGAAATATTACCATCAACAAAAGAGAATTAAACGAGTACTTCCCGGTAGGTACTTTGCAATATGTCGTTCAGCAACCGTTGAACCTCTGCGAAGTAGCCGGTCAATATGACATCAAAGTCAATCTTGACGGCGGTGGCCTGACTGGTCAGGCTGAAGCGCTTCGTTTGGGCATTTCACGTGCTTTGCTGAAAATCAACTCCGAAGAATTTCGTCCGAAGTTGAAAGCTGCCGGATTTTTAACCCGTGACCCACGCGAAGTGGAACGTAAGAAACCGGGACGTCCAAAAGCACGCAAGAGGTTCCAATTCTCAAAACGTTGATCGATTTAAAAACATTTTATTTTTAATAACAGGTTTAGCATCTAAATTTTCCGGACTTCTTTTAAGAACTACCGGAGGATTGACTGAACAGAACGTAAACAAATTATTATGCCAAGAACAGAATTTAAGCAATTGCTGGATGCAGGCGTTCACTTTGGACACCTGAAACGCAAATGGAATCCAAGCATGGCCCCCTATATCTTCATGGAGAAGAACGGGATCCACATCATCGACCTGCAAAAAACAATTGTAAAGATTGACGAAGCCGCCGATGCACTCAAACAAATCGCCCGTTCAGGCCGCAAGGTCATGTTCGTAGCGACCAAAAAGCAGGCAAAGACCATTGTAGCCGAGAAAGTATCAGCTGTTAACATGCCCTACGTTGTTGAACGTTGGCCAGGTGGTATGCTTACCAACTTCCCAACTATCCGCAAAGCGGTAAAGAAGATGTCGACCATCGACAAGATGATCAAAGATTCAAGCTGGGACAACCTCTCCAAACGTGAAAAACTTCAGATCACCCGCCAAAGGGCGAAATTGGAGAAGATACTGGGTTCTATCGTTGACCTTACCCGTTTGCCTGCAGCGCTGTTTATCATTGACGTGATGAAAGAGAAGATTGCCGTTCGCGAAGCGCAACGTTTGAGCATTCCTATCTTCGGGATGGTAGATACCAACTCTGATCCCAATGGCATTGATTTCGTTATTCCTGCCAACGACGACGCTTCACAATCCATTGATCTGATCGTGGGGGTTATGTGCGACGCTATAAAGGACGGACTTTCCGACCGTAAAGTAGAGCGCGAGAAAGACGAAACCGATGAGAAACCGCTTTCAACCCTGAAAAAAGGCCGTAAAGCCGTTGCCAAGATCATTGTCGAAGATGATGAAGAGGTAGAGGTAGACGAAAAAGAAGATATTCTTGATGAAGAACTTGAGTCCGTTTTGGACGAAGATGAACTTATCGAAGAAGATGAAGATCTTGCTGAAGAGGTAAAGTAATTTTAAGAAATTCAAAATAGTAATTCTGAGATGGAAATTAGTACTGCTGATGTAGTAAAACTACGCAAGGCAACCGGTGCGGGAATGATGGACTGCAAAAATGCTTTGGCAGACGCCGAAGGAAACTTTGACCGCGCGGTAGAGATCATCCGCGAAAAAGGCAAATTAGTTGCCAGCAAACGCGCGGACAGGGAATCTTCTGAAGGTGTTGTTCTGGCTAAAGTATCTGCCGATCAAAGTTTTGGGGCTATTATTTCATTGAACTGCGAAACGGATTTCGTAGCAAAAAATGAGAATTTTATTGCCCTTACCAATAAAATTATCGATCAGGCGCTGGCCAATAAAAGCAATAGTCTGGAAGCGGTGAACGCGCTTGTTATGGATGGCCGCACCATCGGGGAACAAGTTATGGAACAAACCGGTATCATCGGGGAAAAGATCGAACTTCCATTCTACGAGTGCATAGCCGCTCCATTTGTGGTCCCCTACATCCACCCCGGAAACAAACTGGCTACGCTGGTTGGTTTCAACAAAGTAGTTGATTCCCGGGTTGGAAAAGATGTCGCCATGCAAATCGCCGCCATGAGCCCTGTTGCCATCGACAACGCGGATGTTGCCCCTGAAATTGTTGAACAAGAGTTAAAGATTGCCAAAGAAAAATTCCGTTTGGAAGGCAAACCTGAAAACATGCTTGACAAAATCGCTCAGGGTGCATTAAACAAATTCTTCAAAGAAAATACCCTTTTAAACCAGGACTTTGTAAAGGACAACAAGATGACAATCCGTCAATATCTTGGAGGCGTTGACAAAGACCTTAAAGTAACTGAGATCAAACGTTTCACTTTGAATGTTTAATCAAGGTATCCCCCTGATATTAAAGCCTCTGTATGGAGGCTTTTTTTGTGCCCGATGCGGTTGTAGAGACGTTGCATGCAACGTCTCAAACGCACGTTCCACAGCGTTTGTTATAAATTTTTTTTAATATAAATTTGTAATGAAGCGCTTGTAACCCATATCACTCCGGATAGATGGAATTAAGGTGGGTGGTTCAATTAAAACTTGTTAATATTCATTAATTTAGGCATTTTTATTTTCTCTTTTAAATAAAGTAGACATGATAAAATACAACAGGGTACTTTTAAAGCTTTCAGGAGAATCCCTTCTTGGAAAATTACAACACGGCATTGATACGGAAGTTCTATCCGATTACGCCCTTCAGATCAAGGAGATCGTCTCTATCGGGATTGAAGTTGGCATTGTTATCGGCGGGGGGAACATCTTCAGGGGATTGAGCGGTACAGCCAAAGGGTTCGACCGTTGTAAAGGCGACCAGATGGGAATGCTTGCTACCGTAGTCAATAGCCTGGCATTGGCATCTGCCTTGGAATCACTTCAAATTAAAGCCCGTGTACTCACGGCTATTGCAATGCAGCCAATCGGCGAATTTTACACCAAAGAGCTGGCTATCAAGGCGCTTGAGAAAGGAGAGGTCGCTATCTTTGCCGCCGGTACAGGCAATCCATTTTTTACTACCGACACAGCCGCCTCCCTGCGGGCTATTGAGATCGGAGCAGATGTTATGTTAAAAGGCACCCGGGTTGACGGTATCTATACTGCCGATCCGGAAAAGAACAGCGCCGCCAAAAAGTTCGATAAAATTTCGTTCGACGAGATTTACTCGAAAGGTTTACGGATCATGGACCTGACAGCAACGACCCTCTGCAAAGAGAACAACTTGCCCATCATTGTCTTTAACATGGACAACAAAGGCAATCTGTTAAAAGTAGTTCACGGAGAACCCATTGGTACTTATGTTTACAATGATTAGCTTCACAATCCTAAAATTTATACTTTTATCTTGAAAAAGTTGTAAAATCCAAACTGTATGAACGAGGAAATTCAAATGTTGATGGATGAGACCATCGAAAGAATGGAGCACGCTTTGTCCCATCTTGATCATGAACTGGCCCATATTCGGGCAGGGAAAGCCTCTCCCAGGATGATCGAAGGGGTGCTGGTTGATTATTACGGTTCGATGACCCCACTGCCACAGGTAGCAAATATCAGTACACCAGATGCGAGAACTATTGCCATTCAGCCCTGGGAGAAAAAGATGATCCAAACGATTGAACGAGCAATAATCAATTCCAATCTGGGGTTCAATCCGGAGAACAACGGTGAAATCATCCGGATCAATGTCCCTGTTCCAACAGAAGAGCGCCGGCGTAACCTTGTGAAAGATGCCCACAAAGAGAGTGAGATCGCCAGGGTCAGTGTCCGGTCGGCCCGCAAAGATGGGAACGACTTTCTGAAAAAGCTGTTAAAAGGAAAAGAGATATCAGAGGACGAAGAGAAAAATTCGGTGGAAGAGATTCAAAATTTGACAGACAGTTACATCAAAAAAATTGATACCCTATTACAAGCCAAAGAGAAAGAGATTCTGACTATCTGATTGTAACCTCTAATTGTAACCGGTATCCAAATCCTTCTATTGCTTCCTGATCAATAACCAAACGTCACTGTATTGGGGAAATTTTGCCCTTATTTCAGCAATCCTTGCCCTGGCTGCCCCCTCTTCGGCATAACTATTCCCGCAGACGCGGTACATCCCGTTTTTGTTCACCAAAATTACGGGGTGAAAATCTTCTGCAGCCAAAGTTGTTTTCAGGCGTTTTGCATTTTCTAAGACGGAGAAACTACCCAGGATAACGAAAAATCTGTTGGATCCATAATCAGCTATTTCTCCTGTTGCAGTCGAAAAACGTTCCTCTTTGGAAGAAATAAATGCCGGTTTAACCGCTTTTTGTGTTGTTGCGGATGTTGCAGGAGCTACTGTCTCCTGCGCTACAGGTTGAGGCTTCGGAGCTATTTTTTGTGTTTTACACCCAACTAAGGAGACTAATAAGAGTAAAAGTAAAAGATTTAGATTCTTCATATCGTTTTAAATTAAATTTGAATCGAACCATCATCAGATCGTCAAACGAATAATTCAAAATTATACTTACGATCCCTTCGGCTAAAATAACAATATTATACGAACGAACTGCAAGAATTTGTCAGTTTTGCGTACTTGAAACAATGTTAAAAAAACTTTTTACAGACAGATTTAAATGTAGATAGATTTTAATATATTTACATTCAGCGTTGAAGGTGTCCCTTATGAAAAAAATGTCGTTTATGTTTTTGACGCCGAAACATTTAATTATTGACTACCATGCAAAGACGAACCGACCCATTGATTTTTATCGTAGAAGACAATCTGGTTTATAATAAATTGATTGTCAATTATTTACACTCAAAAAGATTTAACAGAATCGAAAGTTTTTTGAGTGGCGAAGAGTGTTTGAAAAGAATGAACGAGAAGCCTGATATTGTTATACAGGATTATCTTCTTGAAGGAATAGATGGAATAGAGGTTCTGAAAGCAACCAAAAAAAAGTTTCCCCATACAGAATTCATCTTTCTTTCCGGACAAGATAGCGTGGAAGTAGCTATCAATTCGATGAAACTTGGAGCTTTCGATTATATTGTCAAGGATCAGCTGGCCTTAAAAAAGATGGTTGATAAGATCTCGAAAATCATTGCCATGCAGAATCTCGCTAAAAGCAACAAAAGGTACAAGGCCGGCATCGCACTCTTCTTTGTTGCCCTGGCTGCAATTATACTTATATTGATAGGCCTGTCAATTATATACCCCGATAAGTTTGACATTTGGGGAAGCTAATCTCTTACTTTCACCATTCAAGCACCATTATCATGGATGATGCTGCTATTTTTTTACCTGTTTTGTTGCAGAAACAGGAGATGCCAGGATTGTTTGGTATTCTGAGTTATTTGAGAGAACAGATTTTGCCCTGGCCACATCCGGATCTTCTTTAAACGATGCTATCACAGCGCCTTTCTGATAGTAGTAACGGGTAACGATTTCGTCAACCAAAACACTGCATATCTCTTTTTTGAATTTCATCAGATCATCATCGACATTTTTGGTCAGCTTTTTTTCTAAAGCCTGAAACTCTGCTTTGGAATCATCATAAGCCCGTTCCCTTTTCGCTGTTTCAATCAACCCTTTAAGCACCTGTTCACTTCTGGATTCATAGTTAAACGGTTTCGAAAGAAGAAACTGATGAAAATCGTTGAAGGTTTCATCGTTAATCACAAACTGATCCGGCGGGGCGATAGTTGGGTGTACAGCTGCAAATTTTGTAGCGTAATCAAAAATTAAATTGTCCTGTATTAACTTATAAGCCAAATCACAGAGTGTGTCCTGTTCTAATTTGACATCCGGAACGATACCTCCGCCATCAAAAACTTTCCGTCCCTTTTTGGTGGCAAATTCATGTATCAGGGAGTCGGGAATAACCCCAACGCTACCGTCTTTGTTGCGATGGGAATAATCAAGCGCCTGAATACATCTGCCACTTGGGATATAGTATTTTGCCGTGGTTACTTTTAATTTGGTGTTGTAGCTAAGATCTCTCGTGGTTTGTACCAATCCTTTGCCAAAAGTCCTTTTACCCATGATGACAGCTCTGTCGAGATCCTGAAGTGCGCCTGACACAATTTCAGAAGCAGAAGCAGAACCGCGGTTAACCAACACCACGATTGGCATAAGCGTATCGATTGGCTGTTCGGTAGCCCGGTAAGTCTTGTCCCATTGCGCCACTTTCCCTTTGGTACTGACGACCTCTTCGCCTTGCTTAACAAAAAGGTTGACCATTTTTACCGCCTCCCCCAATAATCCGCCCGGATTTGACCGCAAGTCAATGACCATTGAAGTTGCGCCTTTTTTATCCCTCAATTCTAAAAATGAATCTTTGACCCGGTCGGCACAGCCATCCGTGAAACTGGAAAGTCGGATGTACCCTGTTTTTGCATTAAGCATTCCTGAATAGGTAACAGGATCAATTTTGATCTCCTCCCGAATCAGTTCAACTTCGAAAGGTTTTTTATCACCCGGACGTAACATCTTCAATTTCAACGCCTTTTTTGCTGGTCCTTTCAGCCTGGCAGATACCTCTTCGACGGTAGCTTTGTTGACCGGTTTACCATCCAGTTCGACGAAGATATCCCCTGCTTTGAGCCCTGCTTTTTGTGCCGGAAAACCTTCGTAAGGTTCGGCCACTACAACATTGTCCCCTCTCTTGCTGATTAAAGCGCCAATACCCCCATATTCGCCGGTTGTCATGAACTTGAAATCATCCATTTCCTCTTCCGGGATATAGGTTGTATAGGGATCCAGTGATTCCAGCATGTCGTCAATGCCGGTTTTAATCAGTTTCTCAGGTTTGATATCGTCGACATAAAAAAGATTCAACTCGCGGAAAAGTGTATAGAAAATATCGAGGTTCTTTGAAATCTCAAAATTTTTCTGGTCAGTTTTAAAACCCCAGAAAGACAATCCCATGATGACAACAATCGACAATGCCAATGCCGCTTTTAAAATCCTGTTCGTCTTCATCTATTAATCAGTATTACTTTATTATTGATCCTGTTCGAATGGGCAAAGGTAATAAAAGCTCTCAGATTCATTTCAGCCTGTTAGCACATTAACACAATTTGTCTACTTTTGAAAATAAATATTTTTAATATTGGAAGAAGGGTTGGTTATACGCTCAACGGGAAGCTGGTACACTGTCAGAAACGACGATGGTGAAATCATTGATTGCCGCATCAAGGGAAAATTGCGCATGAAAGGAGTACGGACAACCAATCCTGTTTCGGTTGGCGACCGGATCCGGTATCAGGTTCAGGAAGATGAAACGACCCCGAGTGGACAGTGCGGCATAATCTTTGAGATCGAGCCAAGAAAAAACTACGTTATACGCAAATCCTCCAACCTGTCGAAAGAGAGTCAGATCATTGCCGCCAATATAGATCAACTTTTTTTGATTGTGACGGTCAATTATCCGGTTACCCTGACGGGATTTATCGACCGCTACCTTATCTCCGCTGAGGCATACCGGATTCCTGCCGGGATTGTCTTCAACAAGATAGATTTATACAACGAGACCGACCTGGCACGGTTGGAAGAACTGGTGTATATTTATGAAGCCATTGGATACAAGTGTTTCAGGGTTTCTGCCAAAACAAATCAGAATATAGACCAGCTTCTTGGAGAACTCCGGGGAAAGATGACCCTGTTTTCCGGTCATTCGGGTGTCGGCAAGTCATCCCTGCTCAACTGCCTCAACCCCGCCCTACATCTGAAAACGAACGAAATATCCGATCACCATCAACAGGGGAAACACACCACCACTTTCGCAGAAATGCACGTACTTTCAGAAGACAGTTACCTGATTGATACACCCGGAATTCGCGGGTTTGGGGTGATCGACATGGAGAAGTCAGAGATTTCGCACTACTTCCCAGAAATTTTCAGGTTACTCGACCAATGCCGCTTTTTCAACTGCACTCACCTGCACGAGCCGGGTTGTGCCGTAAAAGAGGCCGTCGAAAAAGGGAGCATATCCACCTCCAGGTATGAATCGTATCTGTCCCTGATGGGAGAAGATAATGCCAAGTACAGGGCGGCGTTTTAGGAAAGAGGGAGTGACGGAGAGAGGGGGAGAGGGGGAGAAACGTGAAATGAGATTTTTCGTATTAGCTTAACAGAATACTCACAGAGATTAATAATGAAATACCCATGAGGATGTTTTCACTCCAATCGAAAATGAATATCTGGGTATTCCATGCGGCAATTAAAAAACAAATTATAAACAGATGAAACAACCTGAACCACATATTCTGGTTATTTTCGGGGCATCGGGCGACCTGACTAAAAGGAAGTTGGTCCCTGCTTTGTTTGAGTTGCACCAACAGCATCTTCTTCCCGAAAAGTTTGCAGTGTTGGGCGTTTCCCGGACAGGGATCACAGACCCTGATTTCAGGGAAAAGATGAAGGAATTTTTGCCCGTAAATTCCAGAAACACTGCGGAAGAAACCGCATTTTTGGAATCACTTCATTACCTTTCTTTGGATACCTCCAATGC